>JAEUQP010000083.1 GCA_016789645.1 Acidobacteriota bacterium
CAACAACCCTGCAGTGGAAACCAGAAAACTCGATTTGCTGGCGTTGGACGAAGTGCTCAACCGGCTGGCTGAATTCGACCAGCGAAAAAGCCGCATCGTCGAGCTTCGGTATTTCGGCGGATTGAGTTTTGAAGAAACGGCGGAAGTTCTGGGACTTTCGGAAATCACTATCAAACGCGACTGGTTAAAAGCTCGCGCGTGGCTGTTTCGCGCAATGAGCGGAGGCCAACCCGATGACTTCCCCGCAATGGCGGAAAATTGATGAACTATTGGATTCGCTGATGGAACTGCCAGCGGCGGAACGCGCGGCGGTTCTGGATCGGGAATGCGACGACGATCAGGAATTGCGCCGCGAACTGGAATCCTTGCTGGCGGCGCACGATCAGGCGAGCGGCTTTTTCGATTCGCTGCCGGAATCCATCGCCGACGATTTGATCCGCGACCGCCAGGTCGCCGCAATGGCCGGGCGTATGTTCGGCCATTACCAACTGACGCGCGAAATCGGGCGCGGAGGCATGGGCGTCGTGTACGAAGCCGTTCGCGCCGACGACCAGTACCGCCAAAAAGTCGCCGTCAAATTGTTGTGGCCTGCGCTGAACAATTCCGAAGTTGCTCGCCGATTCCGCCGCGAACGGCAAATCCTGGCCAACCTGAACCATTCAAACATCGCACGCTTGTTGGACGGCGGCACTTCGGAAGAAGGCTGGCCGTTTTTCGTGATGGAATTCATCACAGGCGAACCGATCACCGAATATTGTCAGCGGCACAAACTTTCGATTGCGGAACGGTTGCGGCTGTTTCAACAAATCTGCGAAGCGGTTCAGTTCGCTCACCAAAATCTGGTCATTCACCGCGACTTAAAACCCGGCAACATATTCGTCACGGAAAGCGGCGAAGTGAAACTGCTGGATTTCGGCATCGCCAAATTGCTCGATCCGGCGCGCCACACTGTCACGATGCAGCCGACTACCCACGCGCTGATGATGACGCCGGAATACGCCAGCCCCGAACAAATGCGCGGCGAATCCATTACCACCGCCAGCGACGTGTACAGTTTGGGCGTGATTTTGTACGAACTGCTGACCGGCCAATTGCCCTATCGGTTCAAGGATCGTTCGTTGCCGGAAATCGTTCGCGTGGTGTGCGAACAGGAACCGGAAGCGCCCAGCCATCGCCTGAAACAAGGGATGAAGGATGAAGGCGGAAGAATGAAGCAAGGCAGAAAAGATTCGGTTCATCCTTCATCCTTCATCTCTCATCCTTCGGATTTACGCGGCGATCTGGACGGAATCGTATTGATGGCTTTACACAAAGACGCGCAGCGTCGTTACCGCAGCGTCGAACAATTGCGCGAAGACATTCGGCGGCATCTGGCCGGGCAACCAATTCAGGCGCAGACGATTTCGCTCGGCTATCTGACGGCCAAGTTCGTTCGCCGCAATAAACTGGCCGTCGCGGCGGCGGCAATAATTTTGCTGACGCTGTTGGCGGGAATCGTCGGCACCAGCTGGCAAGCTCGGCGAGCGACGGAACAGGCTCGGTTGAATCGCCGGTTGCTGTACGCCGCGCAAATGAATCTGGCCGGACAAGCCTGGGACGCGTCCAACGTCGCCCGCACTGAGCAATTGGTAGAAAGCAATCTGCCGCAACCCGGCGAAGAGGATTTACGCGGATTCGAGTGGTATTACCTGCGCGGGTTATATCGCCAAAGCTTGCGGCATAACCTGACGCATCCGAACGAAGTCCGCGCCGTAGCCTTTTCGCCGGACGGCGCGCGGCTGGCAACCGGCGATCAAGACGGCACGGCGCGAATTTGGGATGCGGCCAGCGGGCAATTGCTGAACACGCTTCAATTCCATAAGCAGCGAATTCTGTCCGTGGAGTTTTCGCCCGACGGGCGCACATTGGCCACTGGCGGCGATGATTTTGTAATTGCACTTTGGGATGTGACCAGCGGCAAGCTGCTTTCCCAAATGAAAGGCGATGACGACGCGGTTTTGAAACTGACGTTTTCACCGAACGGTCAATGGCTGGCATTTTCCGATCACGCTTCTTCTGTACAACTGTTCAAGCTCGCGCCCGAATTGACCTATCTTGCGCTCAATGGCCATACCGGAGGCATCACTGGCTTGGCGTTTTCCGCCGACAGTCAATTGCTGGCTTCCGGCGGCAGCGATGGTCTGGTCAAAATTTGGAAAACGCCTGTCAATTACCTGCCCGGCATTACGAAACGCTGTTCCAGAACCTGGTGGCCAATGGTCAACCAAGAGGGTGTTTTGATTCCAGATTGGCTCGTTGGCGGTTGTACAGACATGAACGCCAAACCCGCGCCGAGCCGTGAACTGGTGACGTTGAAAGCTCATCGAGAACGAATTTTTTCCGTCGCCTTCTCGCCTGACGGCAAGCTGTTGGCGAGCGCGGGTGACGCCCCAACAATCAAATTGTGGGATACCACCAACTGGCGCGAAGCGGCTGCGTTGACAGGACATCAACAACTCATTCGCGCCGTAGCCTTTTCGCCGGACGGCAAAACGCTGGCTTCGGCCAGCGACGACCGGCTGGTCAAATTGTGGGACGTGGCCACGCGCCGTGAACTGAGAACCATTCGCGGACACGGCGGCAGAGTCTATTCGCTGGCGTTTTCACCGGACGG
>JAEUQP010000113.1 GCA_016789645.1 Acidobacteriota bacterium
ATCCAGGCCGGAAGCCAACGAAGCCGCAAACGCCAGATACGGATTGGCGTCGGCTCCGGGAATGCGGCATTCGATACGCAAACTGTTGCCGCTGCCCACGACGCGAAATCCTCCGGTGCGATTGTCGTAACTCCAGGCCAGCCGCGTCGGCGCCCACGAACCATCTACAAAGCGCTTGTACGAATTGATGGTCGGCGCATAAAACGGCATCACGTCGTAAACGTGCGCCATCCATCCACCCAGAAACCAACGAAACTCATCGGTACATTTGACCGGGCCGAACTGCTTGTCTCCGGCAAAGGCATTTTTTCCATCGCGCCACAAACTGAAGTGAATGTGACAACTCGATCCGGCTCGGTCGGCGGCGAACTTGGCCATAAATGTCACGCTCAAACCCATCGCGTCGGCAATCTCTTTCAAGCATTGTTTGTACACGACGTGGCGGTCGGCCATGTCCAACGCTTCGGCGTAACGGACGTTCAGTTCGTGTTGGCCGAGTCCCCATTCGCCTTTGGAATTTTCGACCGGGACGCCGGAATGTTTCAGATGACGCCGAGCCGCAGCCGTGAAGGCTTCCGTGCGCGTGCCTTGCAGAATGTGGTAATCCTCCAGATACCAGCCGGCGGGCGTCAGCGTTTGATAGCCTTGTTCGTTGGCTTGGCGGTAGTTGTTTTCAAACAGGTAATACTCCAACTCCGATGCGGCGAAGCTGTCGAACCCAAGTCCGCGCGCGGCGGCAATTTGGTTTTTGAGGATTGAACGCGGTGCAACGTTCACCGGTGAATGCGTCTTTTCGTTTTCCACGTCGCACAAAACCAGCGCCGTTTTGTCCAGCCAGCTTGCCACGCGCAGCGTCGCCAGATCGGGAACCAGATGGAAATCGCCGTAGCCCAATTCCCAGTTGGCGAATTTGTAGCCGGGCACAGGTTCCATTTCCATATCCACCGTCAGCAGGTAATCGCAACCGTGCGTGCCGTGTGCAATGGTGTCATCAACAAACATTTCCGCATCGTAGCGTTTGCCGACCAGGCGACCGTAATGATCCGTGAAGCCGACAATCACGGTTTCAATCCGTTCGTCGGCGACCGCTTGTTGCAATTGTTCGAGAGTCAAAACGCCGCGCAGTTCGTTGGAGGGCTGATTCAAGGGGTGATCTCCTGTTGAGATGAGTGATTATTTCGCTTTGGTAAATTTGACGGAACGCACATTTCCATTGCCGTCCATCGTGGCGGTCAAATTTTGGCCGCCGGGCAATTTGCCGAAATCCAGAATCTGTTGCTTGTTGACGGTGCGTTTTTTGAATTTATCGCCAAAGGTGTTTTTCAAATCTTCGACCGACCAGGTGACAAGCAATTCCACGCTGGTTAACAACCGATCCGGTTTGGCGAAATTCATTGCCAGGCCGGAGCGGAAGCTCAGATATTTGATCGTGAATTCTTCAGCTTCGTCGGAATCGCTGGTTTTGACCAATGCAGCCGTGCGGGTTTGGTCGCCGACTTCCTTGAAATTGTACAGACCGATGCCAGCCACCAGACGATAAAACAACGCCAGCGCTTCATCCGGTCGAACGAACACAGGCTCCTGCTCCGTCAACCCAAGCTTGCCGCGCGTGGCGGTGACAATCTGGCTCTGAATCGGCTGGTCGGTGTTGTAAATGTCTTCGGTTTTGTTTTCCGGTTCAGGCTTGGGCAGAGGCTGCAATTTGGCCAGTGAAGTCGTCGCCTGATCGCTGATCATGCCGCGCGCATAATTGATCGGGACGGCGAAATTGATGTTTTGCCCGCTTTTCAGCAACGAGGTCACCACGCCGATGACTTCGCCGTTGGAATTGAACAGCGCGCCTCCGCTGCTGCCTCGGCTGATGGGCGCAGTGATTTGAAAGACGCGATGCGTTTCCAGACGGCGAACACCGCTGATGACTCCCGTGGTCAGGGAATTGACCAAACCTTCGGGACTGCTGATGGCGACGACGCTGTCGCCGGTTTCGGCTTTGTCGGAATCGCCGAGCGTCACCGTCGGCAACTTGAAGCCTTTGATTTTGATGATGGCAATGTCTTTGACATCGTCCACGTCCACCAGATCGGTGGTTTTGTACACGTCGCCGCTCGGCAATTTGATGCGCAACGTCGCCGCTCCCTGCACGACGTGCAGATTGGTGACGATGGCTCCGTTTGCCGTGACGATGAATCCGCTGCCTTGCCCGATGACGCTGCCACGGTCATCCAGCGCTTCGACGATAACGACGGCTTGCCCTTGTTCGCGAGCAATCGCACCGGGCGATTTGTTGGCATTCTGTGCCCAGACAGAACCAACGGAGAGTAATAGCAAAATAACGAGCACCAAAAACGACTTCATAACATTCCCTGTTTTGGAGATTGAAATCCTGGGGAGCAAAAGAGTACGACCGATGAGTATCAGGTTGCAAATTGCTGACCTGATGCTCATCGGTCGTAAGGGATTTCCGCGGTTACGAAAAGCTCAGTGTGAACTTTAGAAAACGATCTTCGCGGCCACTTGCATGGTGCGCGGATCGCGAACGCTTCCGATTTGACCGAACGCCGTACTGGTGACGTTCAGGCTGGTGAAGCCCCGGAAATTCGTTTTGTTGAACAGGTTGAAGGTTTCGCCGCGCAACTGGAGTTTCCAGGTTTCGGACAACCGAATCCATTTGGACAAGGTGAAATCCACGCGCGTCGTCGGCGGACCATCAATGACGCCGCGTCCGGCAGTCCCCGGTGCGTTCGGCAACCCGGTTGCCGTGTTGGAAGGATTCAACTGGAAGCACGAAATGTTGAACCATTGCTCGCGCGTGTTCGGCGCTCCTTCATTGGGATTGCAAAGCAGATTCGGCCTTGCCGTTGGATTGGCCAACAGCAAGCCGAGACCGGCGTAATCCAGATTCGACGTAACGGCCGTAAACGGCAACCCCGTGTTGTACGTGATGATTCCCGAAGCCTGCCATCCGCCCAGCGCCTTGCCAACGAATCCTTGCTGCGTGCGGAAGAAGGGAAGTTCGTAAATGTAGTTGAGAGTCAGGACATGGCGGCGATCCAACGTCGCACGCTGGTATTCGCTGCGGATGTCATAAGGATTTTGCGGCGAATTCGACCGGTCGCTCGGGCTGTCGGTCAGATTCTTGGAAAAAGTGTACGCCAGACCAATTTGCGAAGCGCCACTCAAGCGTTGCTGCGCCGAAACCTGCAAGCTGTGGTAGTTCGAGTTATAGCGCGGTTGCACCATGGCGATAGAACGGAAGCCGCGATACGGACGAAGCTGATCCAGAATCAAGGTGTCCGTAAAGTTGGTTGTCCCCATGACGTTCGGATTTCCGGTCGCGGTCGCCACGTTGCGGAACGCGTAACCCGCCGGTTGGCACGTGACCAACGTCGGAGCCGGCGTTTGACCAAAGTAGCCATTGCCCGGAGCGCATTTGGAATTGAGTGCAAGTCCCGGCGGCAGATCGTTGAGTTCGGTCAACCCGATCAAATTGGTTCCTTTCGAACCGTAATACCCAACCGTCAGCAGCGTGGATTTGGTCAATTGCTGTTGAATGTCAAACGTCCAATGCTGCATATACGGCGTTCGCCAATCTGGATCCACCGCGCGAAGGTTTTGAATCGCCGCCACCACGGCAGTCGTCGCCACCGGATTGTCCAAACGGACGTTGGTGGCTGTGACGGTCTCCTGATAAGGCGGGTTGGTTCCGATGTTTTGCAGGTAGGTGCCGACCAGAACCTGTTCGTGATACATGCCGTATCCGGTGCGGATCGCTGTTTTGCCTTTCTTGAAAGGATCCCAAGCCAAACCAATGCGCGGAGCAAAGTCGCGTTGAGGAACGTCAATCACATACTTGCCCCAAGGAGAAACCGTCGGGTTGCAGTTGAAGTTGGAAGGGCCGGTCTGGAAATTCTGCGCGTTGACGATAATTCCATTGCAGTAATTTCCCGTGCCTGCCACGCGGTTGCCCGCGCCCGTCACTTGTGCGGCATTCGCGGGATTGAACAGTTCCGGGACGAAATTGGACAGCCGTCCGTTCTTGTCATACGGCCCCGGAAAATATGAATACCGCACGCCGTAATAAAGCGTCAGGTTATCAAGCAGACGATATTCATCCTGGGCGAATGCCTCGACGGCTTTCTGCCGTAAATCGGCGGTGTAATCAAACCGGGCCTGCGAAAAGGTCTGCGCGTTGCCGACCATGAAATTCGCCCAGCGTTGCAGGTTCTGAGCAACGGCTGTCGTCAGCGCGTTGGGCAATACCGTGCCGTTGGCGGTCGTGTAATTCTGAGGGAAGGTCAGCCCCGTCGGCATGGTGATGGCAAACGCATTGAACAGGCCTTCGTTGTTGCCCGCCAGAGCGTTTTCATTCTTGCGATAAAGCGAAAACACCGCGCCGACTTTGTACGTGTGTCGTCCCAGAAGCCCGGTCAGGCTGGCGTTGAAATTGTGCTTGTACGAGAAATTGTCATACGGCCCAAAACTGGTCAGGCCCGTGAACCCATTGCCGGTCAAGGTCGGAACGCGGTCACGCGTATTGGCATACGGCAACGTCACGGGAACATTGGTGTTGGCCAGTGCCAACAGGCCGACGTTCTGGCTCAAGATTGCGCCATATCCATACGCGTAACGGCCTTCAAACAGCAGCTTCTGACTGATCGGGCCAGTGATGTTGAACGTGTGCGTTTGGCCCGGCGAATTCGTTTGGGTTGTCGAAACTCCCGGCAACAGCGAACCGCTGGAAAACAAGGCATTGCCATCCAACGTCGGAATGGAATCGTGTTGATAGCGATAATAAGTCGCCCAGTTCGGCGAGAGTTTATAGTCAATCTTCAACACTTCCTGCCGGAAATCTGCCTTGTTCGGAATCGAAGTCGTCAGGCCAAAGGGATTGACCACAGTTTGGTTGTTCGGCAACGGGAGGTTGTTGTAAATGCCGTTGATGTAACCCTGAGCTGCCGGACTCAGCAGGTTGGCCGGAATCGGAGTATTGGCCGGGAGGATGAATTGCCCGGTGCAGGAATTCTCGCCCAACGCAGGACGGTTGATGCAAACCGGGAAGGGAAAGACTCCGCGGCGCAAATTGGCGTCTGGCACGCTGACCGTGCTGGCGGAAGAAAACCGCCGATCTCGTCGAAATTCCTGAGCGAAGAAAAAGAACAGTTTCTTGGTTTCATCAAAGCCAAGCGGTCCGAAAACCTTTTTCGGCAGATAAATGGGGCCACCCAGCGTCCAGCCGAAATTGTTGTACCGGAAGGGAGGACGTTTCGCTTTGCCATCCGAATCGCGGCCAAATGCCGGGTTCGCGGTGGCATTGATCAGGAAGTTGTTGGCGTTGAGCACTTCATTGCGCAAAAACTCAAATGCGCTGCCGTGCAATTTGGACGAGCCAGAGCGCGTGACGACATTGACCTGCCCGCCGCCGCTGCGCCCGGATTCCGCCGGATACAAACTGCGCAACACTTTAAATTCGCCGATGGAATCCACATTTGGATAGGCCTGAATCGTAATGTTCGATCCACGGTCAGTGATGTCCGCGCCATCTACGGTGAAGGTGTTTTGGCTGCTGCGCGCGCCATTGACGGAAATGTTGATTGTGTTGGCCTGCCCATCGGGATTGGTCGTGCCGACGTAAACCTGATCGGACAGATCGTTGGAAACGCCCGGCGCCAGAGCAATCAATTGCACCCAGTTGCGGTTGTTGAGTGACAGTTCCCGAACCTGGTCGCCGCCCACCAGCGTGGAAGAGGTCGGCGTGCTGGTTTCAACCGCCAGAGCCGAAGCCTCCACCGTGACCACATCGGAAATCGCCCCGACTTCCAGAATCAGGTCCACGGTGCGTCGTTGATTCAAATCCAGTTTGACGCCGCGTTGCACCTGTTTTTTGAAGCTGGGCGCTTCGGCGGAAATGTCATACAGGCCAGGTTGCAGCAGCGGGGCGGAATATTGCCCTTCTTCGTTTGTCGTCAAAGTGCGCACGACGGCTTTTTGGGCTGCATCGGTGATGGTGACGGTTGCGCCCAAAATTGGCGCGCCATTGGAATCCTTGACCGTGCCGAGCAAACTGCCAGTGATTTCCTGTGCGTTTGCCAGCCACGTCAAGCTGATGAAAAGAACCAGAGTAAAAACGCTAGTGGGGAAGTAAGCAATTCTGGGTTTCATAAATGCTCCTGCACGTTTGCCGACGGCTGATTTAGCCAGCAAACGGGTGAAATTCAGGAGGAGCCAAACTCCTATCCTGTACGGTTGTTCGGTTTGTGCCGTTGGTTTTTGGAGCGCTGAGATTGAATCCCTCAGCCGTCATTCGTGAGCGTTACCCAGCAAAGCATTTTGGACAAACAGATATTGTCCTGTGAATCGGCTTTGAGCAAGCCGGTTTACGAGTTCAGAAAAAAGTTTTTACGGCCATCTGGGCGGAGTTTCAGGCGCTTTAGCGAGAAAGCAGAGACGATGACGACAGAGGTTGACGCCACGCATCGCGCACGAGTTCCAGATATTTTCCCTCCGGATTCAACTCGGAAACCCGGACAGAACTGTCATAAGAAAACAAAACAAACCCCTGCGCGCCAAGTTCGCGCGTGACCTTGATCTTTTCTACGGAACTGTCGGCTGATTGTTTGTAGCCGCCAATGCCTGCCCAAATCTGTTTGCCCGAAGCCAGCTTGACGGCGTTGTTGATTTGCCTGCGAAAGGCTGCGGTGTCGGGCGTGTACGCCATCGGGCAAGCGACATCCAGCCACCCCAGCCGCATCCATTGTCGCCAATCCTGGAATTTTGAACGAGCCGCATCTTCGTCGTTGGCGAACACGGCGGCGGAAATGATGGCATGCGGTTTGACGGCTTTGACGCCCTTGTACACGCGCTCAACCAAATCCGTGACCTGTCGTCGCTGAAAATCGGCAAACTGATCGGGAAAGCTGGCGGCATAAGCCATCGGATCACGTTCGGCTTGCCCAGCCAGTTCGGCGCGGGTTTCATCGCTGAGCGTTCGTTCGACTTCACTGCGGAAACTTTCCAGCGCGGAACGGCTGTAATCGAAATTGGTATTGGGATAACGCACGTAATCAAAATGCAATCCGTCCACAGCATACCGCTCGGCTATGTCCAGCCAGATTTTGATCAGGTTTTCCTTGACCGCCGGATGCGCCGGAGAGGTGTACAGCCCTTCGAGTTCGGTTCGGTTGTTGCGAGTGAATTCGACCAGTCGTTTCAGATAATCCGGTGATTTCGGATCCACGGCGTACAGTTCATTGGCGATTTCGCGCGGAACCATCAGCCATTCGGGATGCTGGTAAATCAGGTGCTCTTTGGATTGCGGCAGCTCTTCGATGTTGGCGACGACGTAGATATTGATCCAGGCGTGAACGCGAATGCCAATGCGATGGGCTTCGTCCAGCGCCAACGCCAGCGGGTCGAATTCGACAGGTTGCCCGAACAGCTCATCGGCGCGCGGTTCGATGCGCGAATTGTAATAGGCGTCGCCGCGACCTCGCACCTGCACGATCAGGTCGGTGAAGCCGTTGGCTTTGGCGCGCGCAACCATCTCCTTGACGGCTTGGGGCGACGTCATCGTGTGGCGCACGACCCACAGCGCGCGGACTTCGTACGGCGGAACGTCCTGCGCGGGAGCGGCATTGACCAATCCGATTTGCATTTGTGGCGGAGGCGGCAAGGTCGGCGAAGGCGCAGCCGTTTTCTGTGCCGGCAACAACGCCGTCAGCAGCAAAATCAGGTAGGCAGCAATGATGGATACGGCTCGTCTCATGGTTTCAATAGAGAAGGTATTTTCTACGGATGGCGCGGAATCCGTCCAGTTCGGTTTCCCACAGTTGCCGCAACGCGCGCGCGTCTGAACCCTGTTGAAATGCGTCGTAGATTTTTTGGCTGACCAGCAAGCGGTTGAACCGATCCACGGCGAAGTCTTTGCCAAAGAGTTTTTTCAATTGCACCGCCATTTCCATTCCCATCAGAACCGGTTCGAAACTGGCGCGGTCGGTGATGACGATGTTTACGCCGCTGCATTCGGCGTCTTTGTGAACGCTGGCTTTAGGCGTGAAGCGCACCGGCACAAATCGCACGCCGGGCAGCTTGGCCGTGTTCAAGGCTTCGGCCAGTTTGCGTCCGTCAATCCACGGTGCGCCGACCAATTCAAACGGCGTGTCGGTTCCGCGCCCTACGGAAACGTTGGTCGGTTCCAGCAAACAAACGCCGGGATACAACGTTGCCTGCGTCAGGCTGCGCATGTTTGGCGAAGGATTGATCCAACTCAGCCCGGTTTCGTCGAAGTATTGCGACCGCCGCCAATCTTCGACGCGAACGATTTGCAGGTCAGCGTTAATGTTGCGCTCTTTGTTGAAGAGTTGCGCCAGTTCGCCGACGGTCATGCCGTGGCGAACCGGAATCTGGTGATGTGCGATGAAGGACAGTTTGTCGCCGTCGGCCAACGGGCCTTCCACGTCAGAGCCATTGATCGGATTGACTCGATCAAGCACGACGAAAGTCTTGCCGTTTTTGGCGGCTTCTTCCAGCGCCAAGCCCATCGTCGAAATGTAGGTGTAAAACCGAGCGCCGATGTCCTGAATATCAAAAACCAGCACATCAATGTCTTTGAGCATTTCCGCCGTCGGCTTGCGCGTTTCACCGTAGAGGCTAAACACCGGCAAACCCGTTTTTTCGTCGGTTGTGTTGGTGATCTTTTCCTGATCCAGCGCGCCGCGAATGCCGTGTTCGGGCGAAAAGAGAGCAACCAGCTTTACGTCAGGAGCTTTGTGAAGCACATCAATCGTCGGATTGCCATCGCGGTCTCGGCCAGTGTGGTTGGTGATGAGGCCGACGCGTTTGCCTTTGAGCAAGGCGAAGCCGTCGCGTTTGAGCACGTCAATTCCATTCAAGGCTTGCGTTGACTGAGAGACAGAAGGACGGAGAGACGGAGCGCCTGAGCCGTTTGTCATTGCAGCAACAGGTTTGTCGCTGGCTTTACCAAACGGAGGGGTGAAAATCGAAGCTGCAACCACCGAGGCAAGTCGCCCACGCAGAGAACCAACATCGGCAGGTTTTTTCGAGTCGAGTTTTGGATGAACGCGATTGCTCAGGAAGACGACGAAAGTTTCGCTGACAGGATCAAGCCACAAACCCGTTCCGGTGAACCCCGTGTGGCCGAAGCTGCCAACCGGAAACAGATCCCCGCGATTCGCCGAAAAGCCCGAATACACATCCCAGCCCAATCCACGAGCATTGCCATCGCTGGCGTTTCCCGCCGAAGGGCGAGGTTCGGTCATTCGCGCGACTCCCATTGGGCTGAGGATCCGTCGGCTTTGATATTCGCCGCCGTTCAAAATCATCTGGCAATAAATCGCCAGGTCGTCGGCAGTGGAAAACAATCCGGCGTGACCGGCTACTCC
>JAEUQP010000144.1 GCA_016789645.1 Acidobacteriota bacterium
TGGCTTCGTCCAGGTTGCGGCAGGGAAGAATGCTAACCACAGGGCCGAAAATTTCTTCCTGCGCGATTCGCATTCCCGGCGCAACGTCCGTGAAGATCGTCGGTTCGATGAAATAGCCGTGCTTGTGGTCGCCTTTTTCCAACCGGTTGCCGCCCAGATGCAACGTCGCACCATCTTCGTTTTTGCCGATTTCGATGTACCCCAGAATTTTGTCCACCGCCGCTTGATTGATGACCGGCCCCATATCCACGTTCTTGTTCAGACCATTGCCGATGCGTAAGGCTTTGGCTTTTTCAGTCAGCTTTTCGACGAATTTCTTATAAACCCGTTTGTGTACCACGACGCGCGACGAAGCCGTGCAGCGCTGGCCAGAAGTTCCAAATGCTCCCCAGACTGTGCCTTCGGCGGCCAGTTCAATGTCGGCATCGTCCATCACCAGAATCACGTTTTTGCCGCCCATTTCCAGCGAACAGATTTTTCCGTGCTGCGCCGCGTTGGTGGAAACGATGCGTCCGGTTTCGGTGGAGCCGGTGAATGAGACCAGTCGAATGTCTCGATGCGTCGTCAACGGCGCCCCGGTATCTTCGCCGGAACCCATGACGATGTTGATGACGCCCGGCGGAATGCCTGCTTCTTCAGCGGCTTTGACCAGATTGATGGTGGACAGCGGAGTGTCTTCGGCGGGTTTGATGACCAGTGTGTTGCCGCAAATCAAAGCAGGCATCATCTTCCACGAAGGAATCGCCATCGGAAAATTCCAGGGCGTAATCAACGAACAGAGTCCGACCGGTTGGCGAACGCACATCGCCATCTTGTTCTGCAATTCCGACGGCGTCGTGTAACCGTGCAGGCGACGGCCTTCGCCTGCGGTGTAAAACGTCATATCAATCGCTTCCTGCACGTCGCCGCCGGTTTCTTTCAGGACTTTTCCCATTTCACGGGTCATATCGGCTGCGTAGTGATTTTTGCGGGCTGTCAGAATCCTGCCAAGCTCAAACAGCATCTCAGCGCGCTTCGGTGCAGGCGTGGCTTTCCATTTCGGGAACGCTTCACGCGCCGCAGCGACGGCGGCTTCCACGTCTTCGTCAGTCGAAGCGGGGAACAAGCCGACGAGGTCGCGCGTGTCGGCAGGATTGCGATTTTCCATCATCTGGCCAGCGGCAGGTTTTACCCAACGGCCATTGATGTAATTTTTGTAGGTTTCAGGTTTGGTGCTTTGTTTTGATTTCGCCATGGAATGAATGCTTTCTAGATAAATGAATTATGGATTTTGCCGGTTTAGTCCGGCGAGTTGATGGATGTTGTCTATGTTCAATCGTTGCGCTCTGGTTCCATCCGGAGCCTTGTGGCAAAGCAGGCAACTGACGCGCGCATCACGCCATTTGCCGGGATGTTTATGCTGGCGTTCCAGCTCTTCGAATCTGGCGGGTAGATGACATTGTAAACAGTCTTCGCGCGCGCGCGCGGTTGCGTGTTCGGAGCGAGCAGACATGGGTTTGGCTTTGTTACGCGTGGAAAGGTAATACAAACCGCCAACGACAATAATTACGATCAGGGCAAAAATCAGGTCACGTGATTTCATGCGGGTGTCACCGTTGAACCAATCAGATAGGATTTTAAGACTATTGCTGTTTGTTCTCTCAAAGGCGGCGACTGTAACAAACCGTTTGAGCAAGTGTCTAGTGTCGGCAGGAACAGAACAACAGGATTGCGGAATGGCTGCGCAAAGATGAATTCGATCCGCAATCCTGTTGCTGATGCATTATGACTGCAGATGGGCTTCCAGAAACCAGAGCGATTTATCCAGCCCGCGCGAAATGCCCGTGAACAAATCTGACGTGTCCGCATCGCCGAGTTTGGCGGAAGTTTCAATCGCTTCGCGCGTCGAAGCTGCCAGTGTCGCGTATCGGTCAATCAATGTTTCCAGGCTTTCTGTTCCGCCGATGACGGTCGCCGGATATTCTTCCAGTCGCGAAGCTTTGGCGGCCATCTTGGCCGTTCCCAACGCCGTGCCTCCTAACGTGGTGGCGCGTTCAGCCATGTCGTCAATGTTTGGCAGCAAATCGGCAGCCAGTTTGTCGAACAGTTCATGCAATTGGAAAAACTGCGGGCCTTTGACGTTCCAGTGAGCCTGTTTGGTCTGGCTGTATAAATCGAAGGTGTCCGCCAATTGTTGGTTCAACAGCGTCACCAATTGCTCGCGAGTTTCGGCATCAAGGTCAATTCGGGTTTTGTGTAATTTCAGCTTCTCCATAATTTCTCCTGTTGATAATGAATTCTTGAGCACGTCATGAATTTTCGAAAACGTGCGGCCTTATTCTAATGATTGAAGTTGGGCTTGTCTGCTTTTGGACTGCGAAAATCTCAACTATTTGCGGCGAATGCCGATGCCGGGGTTGACGCCTTCGACGATTTTTTCATCCCGAACGACGAACACTCCGTTGACCAGGACGTGCGGAATGCCAGTCGAATACTGCGCGGCGTTTTCAAAGGTCGCACGGTCAATCACCGTCGCCGGATCGAATACGATCAAATCGGCATCGGCTCCGACTTTGACGCGACCTTTGGAGCGCATCATCGGAACGGAAGCTTCCAGACGCTGGGCTGGCAGCAACGACATTTTGCGAAGCGCATCCATCAGCGAAACGGCTTTTTGTTGGCGAACGTAAACGCCCAGCACGCGCGCATAACTGCCCGCGCCGCGTGGATGGCCTTGTTTGTCATTGATGAATCCGTCGCTGGCGACGATTACTTTTGGGTTGGAAACGGCCAGTCGCGAAATCTCTTCGGGAATGGAATGGCCGATGACCGAGCCGCCTTCCTTGCGATATTTGGCAAAGGTTTCTGCCGTCAATCGTTCGCCGGTGGCCACCCACTGCAAATCCTTGAAGGTCATACCCAGGCGTTCCTGCCAGCCTTCGTCATAAATTGCCGACTCGATGCGCGTTTGTGTTGCCGTGTAAGGATAGGCTTCCGTTGTTATGTCCACTCCGCGTTTTTGTGCGCCTTCGATCATTCGCAAACAGGTCGCCGTCTGGCGCAAACAGGTGCTGGTGATGTGAACAACGTGCAGCGCCGCACCAGTCGAAACGGCGTCGGCCAAGACTTCCTGCAAAGATTCAATCGCGCTGCCGGGTTCGACCGCTCCGGCGTGGCGCATGTGAACGTACGTGGCGACTTTGCGTTCGGCGGCCAGTTGAAACAAATCCAGAATTTCCGTGCGCGTACTGGTCGGCACGTAATTGATGCCAAACCCAATGCCCAACGAGCCTTCGTCCAACCCGCGTTTGATCAGTTCCGCGACCTGTCGAACTTCTTCCGGCGAAGATTTTTTGGTGACGGCGTTGTCGCGTGGCAGCCAGGTTCCGGTGTCTTTCATGACGGCCATCTTTGCCGGAATGTGGCCAACCGTTGCGCCAAAGTTGATCAGCGATTTGCCTTCGCGATCGGCATACCATTTCGGCACAGGCGAAACGCCAACTTCCATTTCCAGCGCCGTCGTCACACCGTCCCGCGCTTTGTAGCGGTAATTTTCGTCATCCTGCCCATGCGAATGCAGGTCAATGAATCCGGCGGTCACGACGTGGCCTTTCACATCCACGACGGTTTTGCCTTTCAACGGTTGTGCGGAAATCGCTGCGATCTTGTTGCCGCGAATGCCGATGTTGCGAATGGCGTCCAGACCGGATTCGGGATCCATGACGCGGCCACCGGCCAGCACAATGTCGAATTGCGCCTGAGCGTCTGCAATGGGTGTCGGCAAAATCAACAAACCCAGCAGCAAGACTGCCAACGACATTTGAGCGAGTCTGAAGAAACAAGTTTGAAGCATAGTTTTAATGAGAGAAGCAATCGGTGATTCAAAACTGGAATTATTCGAGCAAGCCGGAAAGAGCCAGGACTCGATTTGACCAGTATCTGGCTTCGGAGCCGATGTGGTTGCGTTTTTCGGGATCGTTCCAGAGTTCGTTCCAGGAAAGCCCCCAACGAGCAAGCGTTCGCTGCAATTCCAGCAGCTCCACTTGCTGTATCAAGCTGGCTTCTGCCGCAGTCCATTCAATGAAGTATTTGCTTTCAGTGACAACTTTGCTGGCGGAGTCGCCGAGTGAGGGATGTTTTGAGATGGAATCAATGCGCGCCAGATTGGAGGCCAGATTGCCAAGCCGAACCGGAAGACGGTCACGCATAAAGCGGTCTTTTTTGGCGATTAGTTTTGCCGTTGAATTGTTCATACGCCTTCAAAAATGATTCTGATAATTTTCTCGACGCGAGATCGTAGCTCTGCATCGAGAAGCATCATTGATGGGTTGTTTTGGCGGGGGCGGATATTGATGAATGATTCGAACCTGACTTCTCGGATTGTTGGTTCCCAATCTGCGCCCCAAATGTTTTCTTGCTGGCTTCCATTTGCCAGTAAAACGGCTTCACAGTCTGCGTGAAGTCTGCCACCACCGGCAACGACTCCTAGATCAATGTCCACGGCTAGTTTCACGTAATCTTCCAGTTCTTCCAACATCTCTGAAAGTTGTTGTTTCGTAACCTTTGAAGTTAACACGTGAATTGCCATCAGGCGTCCTTATCTGAAAAACCTGTTGTCGGGTTATCGCACTTTGCCCATTTGTTTGCGGATGAACGGCGTCAGCGCCAGCAACAGAACTGCGGCGGCAATCGGCCAGGCTCCGGCTTTGGTAAACAAGCCGACCAATGCGCTTTGGTCATTTTTGAATTCGCTGGCGAAAAAGCTGGCGAAGAAGTTGCCGAAAGAAATGGACAAAAACCACACGCCCATCATCAATCCGGTTAACCGGGTCGGAGCCAGTTTCGTGGTGGTGCTCAAACCGACCGGGCTTAAACACAATTCGCCGATGGTTTGCGACAGGTACACGCCGACCAACCACCACGGGCCGACTTTGCTGCCGTTGACCAACAGCAGCGACGCAAGAACCAGCAACACCGCGCCAAATCCTACGAACAGAAGTCCCAATGAGAATTTAACAGGGCTGGACGGTTGACGATTCGCCATTTTCAACCACAACCATGAAAAAACCGGCGCCAGCAAAATCAGGAAAATCGAGTTGACCGATTGATACCAGCTTGTCGGAAATTCATATCCGAAGATGCTGCGATTGGTGAATCGGTCAGCAAACAGCGTGAAGCTGCTTCCAGCTTGTTCAAACGTCGCCCAAAAGATGATCGAGAAAACAAACAGGATCACAATGACGGCCACAGGTTTTTTCTCTTCTGGTTTCAAGTAAGACGCGAACAACCAGATCAGAAAAATCACCAGACTGCCGACCATAATCCAGAATTTGTTTTCGGTGATCCTCGACGGACCAAAAAACAACACGCCAACGGCTGCGCTGATGACGGCCATTAAGATCGCGCCAGTGACGGCTTTGCGTTTGGTTTCCTCACTGGTTTGGTTGGGCGGATGGCCGACGTGAGCCAATCGGTCTCGACCCAGGTGATATTGAATCAGCCCAAGCGTCATGCCGATGCCTGCCATTCCGAACCCGAGATGCCAATTGATCTTTTCGCCCAGATAACCGCAGATGATCGGAGCGATGAACGCGCCCAGATTGATGCCCATGTAAAAGATCGAAAAACCCGCATCGCGGCGCTGGTCTTCCTGATTGTACAATTCGCCGACCACGGCGCTGACGTTCGGCTTCAACAACCCGGTTCCCAACACGATCAAGATCAATCCAAGAAAGAAGCTGATGCTGGTCGGCAAAGCCATCGAAAAATGTCCCATTGCGATGAGAATGCCGCCGTAAAACACAGCGTTCCGCGTGCCCAACACGTTGTCCGCGATCCAGCCTCCGGGAACCGACATCAGGTAAACCGAACCGGTATAAGCGCCGTAAATCGTCGCCGCGACTTTTTCGTCGTAGCCCATGGCTTTGGTCAGGTACAACGTCAGCAACGCGCGCATGCCGTAGTAACTGAACCGTTCCCACATTTCCGTGAAAAACAGCGTGGTCAGCCCGCGTGGATGGCCGCCGATTCCGGCGGTGTCTTTGGTCGAATCGAACGCAGAAATGGACTCCGAGTTGGAAGCCTGTGTCGCCATATTCGTTTTTTTTCTCCGAATCGTTGAAGGTGAGTTGAACGTACGGCGCGAAGCCTAGCACAGTGCTTTGCAAAGGCAAGCTGTGAATGGCTTACCGCGCGAAAACAAACAATCCTTGTCCGGCGATGGTGGCAACGTATTGTTTGCCGCGAATCGCGTAACTGATCGGATTGTTGAC
>JAEUQP010000165.1 GCA_016789645.1 Acidobacteriota bacterium
ACTTCGTATTTGATCTGGTCATCCGCGCCGCGCCAGGTGATGTTGTACAGATTGATCGGGTCAAGCGGCGCTTCAGTCGCGGCCCGGATGGCGCGCTGCCGCACCGCCGGATCAATCGCGCTCGGATGGAGCATTTCTTCAAAGGTGGGGCCGAAAATGGCTCTGGTCATTCCAACTCCTTGTCATTTGTTTGTCGCCAATTCCCAAGCTCCGCTTCCAGCAAGCGCAATGTTTCGACACAGGCAAGCACTAGTGTTCCCATTTTGTCCCAACGCAAATCGAACGAATACGCCTGTCGGAAAACGTGGCGAAAACGCAGATATTCGCGCAGCTTGTCACGCAAGGGGGTGGAAATCACCGCAGTGCGCGCGGAACCGGGACGGGTAATCAAATCCAGCAGGCTTCGATGCCAGGCTTCTCCCACAGGCAATGCCTCTCCGGATTCCAGGACAATTCGCTTAAAAATGTTTTCGATGCCGGTGTAAAAAGAATGCAGCATTGCCGCCAACGCTGAGATTTCGATTTCGCTGGGAGCTTCGTTTGCGCACTTGTCGAGCAAGGGCTGATGGACTTCGAGCAAGTGATTGAGTTGCTGAAGCTCGACGGCAATTTGTTTGTGCAATTTATCCGACACGCAGCAACTCGCTTTCTTCTTTCAAATACCTAGTGAAAGGCGTTACTTCATCCAGGTCAATCAAATCCAAGGGCCGCCCAAGCACATCTTCCGCCATTGCGCCAGCACGATAAAATAACTCTGGTGGCATCCCTGATACGGCTAGATCAATGTCGGAATCGTCGCGCAATTGCCCGCGCGCCGCTGAACCGAATAAATAGACCTCGCCTGCCCCAGCAGCTTTCAGAGTCATAACGGCTTGCTCAATCAATATTTTCACTTCTTCATTCATGGAGTTTTCTTTCTACTTTCGCTCATTTTGATCTTTTCGCCGCCGCTTCAATGAACGCGGCATAATCGCCGTGTTCCCACGCTTCACTGATTTCTTTCTCCGTAAAACCGGCGACGCGGCCTAACAAAAAGAACGGCGCGTACGCGTGGCCTGACGCTTTCCAGCGCGCCATCTCCATCAGGGAAGAAAGCGCGTGGTGACGAAGTTCGGCCAGCACGGCGGCATTGCGCTGCTCCGTCAATCGGACCAGCGCCAGCGATGATTTATTCCGGTCAGTCCATTCAATCGAATTCAGCATTTCAACAAAGGGTCGTGCGGGAATCTGAATTTTCTGTTTGCCCGCCTTGCCGGAAAGCCCCGCCATCACGGCCAAGGCGCGCGTCGCGTTGTTTCGCACATTATCTGCTGGGTCACGCATCGCTTCGACAAGATCATTGACCACAGCCTGTTTGTTTGCTGTGTAGGCAATCACCTGCGCTGCCAGCGCACGCTGTTCCGCGTCGGCAGAATGACGCAACACATCGCGAAGCAGGTTCAAATCCCGCGCGGCAAAAATAATGAAGCGCTGCTGCACGGCACGCGCTACGGAATCACTCATCAAGGCATGTCCCTGCGAATTGTCTTCGTCCGCCTTTCCCTTCAGCACGGCATCCATTTGAGCCTTTTGAAACTCTTCGCCTGCCTGCTTGATGTCTTCCGGTAATTTGATAGTTCCCTTGGGAGCTTGACGAAACTGAAACGCAGGAACGCCCTTTTCAGCAATTCCGACATACAGAATGGCTTTGCCGCCATCACAACAAACCATCTCCAGTCGCGCCTGCGCGACGCCCGGTAAGGCTTCCAGTCTGCGCCGCGCATCTTTCGGCTCGTCAGACAGGGAATCGCCTTCTTTGATTTGAAGCGCCGCCCGCACCTGCTGTTCGGTGACGCTACGCAACCCATAAAAATCAATGATTCCAATCGAAGGAATCTGCGGGTCTTGCACTGGCGGCAACAAGAGGGCAAGAAAAACCAACCAGCTCATAATTCGTTCTCGATAAGACAGCCTTTATTGATTATTCAACTCTGCTTTCAACCATTTTTTGTCGGCAGGCAAATTATAGCAACGCACGCCCGTCGCGTTGTAAATCGCGTTGATGATGGCGGGCGTAGTCGGGATCGAAGCGAGTTCACCAACGCCTTTGCCACCGTAGGGGCCATCTTTGGTTTCGTGTTCGATGAAGAAGGAAACCACGTCCGGCGTTTGGTCAATTGTTGGCAGGTTGCATTTTTTCAGGGTGTCGGTTTGCACGTAACCGTCCTTCATCACGAAGTTTTCCTGTAGCGCCATTCCCAAGCCCATTGAAATGCTGCCTTCGACCTGGCCTTGCAGCGCCAGCGGATTGATGACGCGGCCGACGTCGCTGGCGGCGATGACTTTCAGCACTTTGGTTTCGCCGGTTTTCACGTCCACTTCGACCAGCACGGCTTGCGCGCCGAAGCCGAAGGCGAAGTGGTGATACGGTTCGCACATCGGCGCGACGTATTGATAACTCATCTTCGGCAGGCGGCCTTCGCGGCGCATCAACTTGACGATCTCGGTCAGTTCAATGCTGTGGCCGTTGTTTTTGACCAAGCCATCGGCGAAGAGCAGTTCATCGGGCGGCGCGCCCAGCATTTCAGCGGCTTTTAGCGAGAGCAGTTTGCGAACTTCCTTGCTGGCATACCGCGCGGCATTTCCCGTGACATAAGTCTGACGCGAAGCCGTTGTCGCCGCGCAATCCAGTGTCCGGTCGGTGTCGGCGACCAGCACATCTACGTTCTCGTAAGGCACGCCAAGTTCTTCGCTGACGACTTGCGCCAGCACGCCGACCAAGCCTTGTCCGATTTCGGCTGCTCCGGCGCGGACGGCGGCACGACCATTGGCGAAGAGTTCGACTTCGGCTCCGGCTGCATCGTAAGCGCCGCTGCCGAATCCTGTGTTTTTGTACGCGCACGCCACGCCCCAGGCGCGGCGTTTGTCGCCTTCGACG
>JAEUQP010000204.1 GCA_016789645.1 Acidobacteriota bacterium
GTGTTCGGCTCGTGTTTGCTCCAGATAATCGGCGCGTTCCAGTTGTAACGATATTTGATGTCCTTCGCATCCATGCCGAGATACTGAATCGGCGCGGCCATGATGTTCGTCGAAGCTTTGGCTTGCGTATCCAATACTTCAATTGTGCCCTGATAACTGCCGCCGAGAACATATCTGGGATTGTTCGGATCAAAGGCAAGAAACGCGCTTTCGCCACCGGCTGAAGCTTCCCAGCTCGACGCGGAAATGCCAAAGCTGCCCAATTCGCGACTGGCGATGGAAACGGACGTGTTGTCCTGCTGTCCGCCATAAATGCGATAAGGAAACTGATTGTCTACATTGATGCGATAAAACTGCGCCGTTGGCATGTTGCTTTGCGTGCTGAAGCTTTTGCCGCCGTTGAAAGTAATCGCCGAACCGCCGTCGTTCGAGATGATGAAGTTGTTCGGATTGTCAGGATTGATCCACAGATCGTGGTAATCGCCGTGCGTGCCGGACAGGTTTTCCCACGTCTTGCCGCCATCTTTTGACCGCAAAGCAGGCGCGCTCAGCACGTAAATCGTGTTCTCATTTTTCGGGTCAACGAACAGTTCAATGTAATACCACGCGCGTTGCGTCAAGCGATGATCGTTCGTCACGCGGCTCCATTTTTTGCCTGCATCGTTGGACACGAACAACCCGCCCGCTTCCTTGTTCGAATCGCTTTCAATCAACGCCCAAACCTTTTCAGGATTCGAACGGCTGACGGCGATGGACATTTTGCCCAATTCTTCGGGCAAACCGTCTTTCAGCTTTTCCCACGTTTCGCCCTGATCCATGGATTTATACAGGCCGCTGCCGGGGCCGCCGCTGATGACTTTCCACGGCAACCGCCCGTGTTCCCACATCGCTGCGTACAAGATGCGCGTGTTGGTCATATCCATCGAAAGCTCTGCTGCGCCGGTTTTGTTGTCCACGAACAACACGTTTTTCCAGGTCGCGCCGCCATCGGTGGATTTATAAATCCCGCGTTCCGATGATTGCCCATACAACGCACCCTGCGCAGCGACAAGGACGATATTCGGATTTTTCGGATCAACCACAATGCGCGAAATGTGGCGCGTCGCTTCCAGTCCAATGCGCTTCCAGGTTTTCCCTGCGTCTGTGGATTTATAAACGCCGTCGCCCGAATGCGTCATCACGCCGCGCACAGCGTGTTCGCCCATCCCGACATACACGACGTTCGGATCGCTTTCGGCTACGGCAATCGCGCCAATCGTCCCGGTCTTAAAAAATCCGTCCGAGATATTCCGCCACGTGATGCCTGCATCGTCGGTTTTCCAGAGTCCGCCGCCGGTCGTTCCCATGTAATACGTCATGGGATCGCCGATCACGCCGCAGCCCGCGTTGGAACGTCCGCCGCGAAACGGCCCAATCGAACGCCACTTCACGGCTTTGAAAACATTGTTGAGATCATCCGCCGCCGCGTTTTGCGGGGCTTGGGCGAACAGTTGGCTCGCCAAGAAACAGGACAATAAGACCAGGATCAGTTTTTTTGACATAGATAGACACCCATTGTTTCAGAATTTGACAGATCAGATTTGATACCGCTTCGTAACCATAATGTAGCCGAGATTCCGCGTTCGAGCCAGACAACCAGATGTATTTTGAGAAACCACACTTTCACCCTCCAGCAACAGCGAGCCGACTGGGAATCTGATCATGAAAAACTGTTGGAGTGGGAACAGCGCAAGAAGATGGCTGGCTCTTCAAATGCTGATTGATTGCTTTAGGCCTGACCTTCAGCCTGCCTCCTGATGCCCAGGAAGATCAAAGCAGGACTTCAGCGCATTACGAAAAAGACAAGCCAAACGGAGGATCGGGCCGTTCAATCTCCCCGAATCGCCACCACAGGATCGAGCTTGGAAGCGCGGATGGCAGGCCACATTCCGGCAATCAATCCGACGGAAGCCGAGGTCAAAAAACCAACCAAAATCGCCCAGAGCGGAACTGCGGCGGGAAAATTGATGACGAGTTGCAAGGCGAGAGCAAACAAAAATCCGAGCGCGATGCCGATTAATCCTCCAAAGCCGGTCAAGGCGATGGCTTCGATCAAAAACTGAGCCAGCACATCTTTGCGGCGAGCGCCTAACGCCCGCCGGATGCCGATTTCCGGCGAACGTTCCGTCACGGAAACCAGCATGATGTTCATCACGCCTACGCCGCCGACCAGCAATCCGGCCAAAGCAATCGGCACAACCAAAGCCGCCAGCGCGACGATGATTTGCTGCACGACTTCAAACACCTGCTCGGCTCGGTTCGCTCCGAAATTGTTCGGCGCTTCGCTCGGAACATTGCGGCGAATACGGAGCGTCGTCGTCACCTGTTCGATCACTTCATCAACTTTGCCAGCCGGAGCGCGCACGACAATCGCAACGCCTTCGATTTCCGGGTACTGCTTGGCAATGGTTTCAAACGGAGCGTAAACAATTCGTTCGTCCAGTTCGTCGCTGCCGATGACGCCTTCGCCGGAAGCTTTTGTCAGCACGCCTACGACGCGATACACGCGGCCATCAATTCGGACTTCCTGATCCACCGGATCGGTTTCTTCAAACAACTGCGAAGCGATGCCCTGCCCAATGACGCACACCTGCACGCGGTTGACGCGCTCGGCGTAAGTGAAAAATCTGCCGCGTTCGACACTGACCGAAACGATATCCGGGAAGTTTTCCCAGACACCCAGAATCAACGGATTGATGGCTTCGCGGCCACGCGCTGTCATCGAA
>JAEUQP010000249.1 GCA_016789645.1 Acidobacteriota bacterium
TCCGGCAACTAACCTGGCACACTTAAACGACAACAATTCACTTTGAGATCAGCCAACTCGTTTCTCTGTAAAAGCGTCAGAATGCCGTCTCTAGCAGTTAAAACCCGAAAAATTGAATCCAACTGAAGCCGTATGCCCAAACTCTTCCGCCTAGGATTGTCTGAAGAAGCGGAGGAACGCTTTCTATCGGCAAGGAGGTTGATATGAATAAAACGATTTACACCCTGTTTCGGATGGTGCTTCTCACTGTGTTTCTCTCGGTTGCCATCATCACACCCAGTTTGGCTCAGCAATCCGGCTCGATGATGCTCTCGAAAAACTTTAGCGGCACAATTACTCGCACGTCGGCGGAAATCAGCCTGACATCCAACGCAGAATGCGACCAAACCAAAAGCTTTGTTCCCGACGGCAGCAAACTGATCACCACATCCTTCTCAATGAGTGCCGACAACAATGGGGTCGGGACGTTTCGCGGAACCGCCCAAATCGTCACGCCAACCGGGCGAGCGATTTTCCAGGGATCGTTGCGCGGAACCGTCGGCATCAACACGCGCTGTGGCGCAAATCGTACCTGCCAATTGCCCTGGCATTTGGAAGGATTGTTTGAATCCGTTTCCAGTTCAGTCGAGCGCATTTTGGTGCGTTCGGCATCGGATTTGAAGATTGTGCCGATGATGCTGAACTTTTCTGCCGATCTGAATCCGCAAACTGCCAGCCCGTTGCCAATCTTTCAGGGACGACTTGATGGTCTGGTTCCGTCCTTGCCCGCCTCCATTGATCGAATCACCCTCCTCACCGATAAAACCGGTTACACGGCGGGAGATGCCATGACGGCACTCGTCATCAACTATTCGGATGAAACTATTCAAGCCTTCGACAAACGGGCGTTTTGCACCATTCTTCAGTTTCAGGTGCTGGACGGCAATCAATGGAACGACACGGCGTTTTGCCCGTTCAAAGCTCCTTCTTTGCCGGTCAACATCGCTCCGGGCACTAAGTTTGAAGTTCCGTTGCAACCAACGCTCAGCATTTCCGCATTGAACGCCGGGATTTATCGCGTCGCTCTGACTTTCCGATTCGTGATTGGCAACACGCCGCTTAACGACTCTTACACGATTTACTCGTCGCAATTTCGGCTGGCGCCCCAGCAACCATCCAACCTGGTCATCGCCAAAACTGAACGCAGCGTCTATTTGGAAGGGGAACAGGTGGTCGCGCTGATCACCAACGACAGGCCCCAACCAATTTGGACGACGGACCTCAAATCCTTCTGTTCGATAGTCAACGTCCAAAAACTGGAAACCAATACCTGGACGAATTCTGCGCCGTGTTTACTGACAATCCCATCGAAGCAAGTCCGTTTGGCTGCGCGCGAAGAACTGATTGTGAAACTTCCCAATGAAACGGCGTCGCCCAAACTATCTGCAGGAACCTATCGGCTGGAATTCGCCTATTGGGCAGCCGACGTAAGCGGCAACCCAATCGGCAATCCGATTACGGTCTACAGCTCCACGTTCAATATTATCGCCAAAGAGTAGCCTGAACATTTGGTCGCGGTGTGGGATTTGTTTCGCATCGCGACCAAACTTCTTGCCTGCCTACTCAGCCTGACGCATACTTTGTCCGTCATTACACAAATTCCAATTACTTTCTTGTTCGCGAAGCAACAGGTCGTGACTTTATGACATACGCTTGGATCGTCTGGCTCATTCTGGCGGCAATCTTTTTCGCCATCGAAGTGTTAACGCCCGGTTTCTTTTTGCTTTGGTTTGGCGTCGGAGCATTAGCCGCCATGCTGCTTTCGCTGCTGGGCATCACCAGTCTGGCGGCGCAGATCATTACGTTTCTGGCAGTCTCGGTAGCGCTGCTGGTCGCTTCGCGAACGATCTTCGAACGATTTTTGCCGCTGTCGGCCCACGCTCGCAGCTTGAAAACCAACGTCGAAACAATGATCGGCCAGATCGGAACTGTCGTCGAACCCAGCCGGGGCGCGCTCAACGAAGCCGCCGTCAAAGTCTATGGCTCGACGTGGACGGCGTTTCCCATCGAAGGCGAAAAGCCGCTGGCCGAAGGCGAAACCGTCGCCATCGAACGCATCGAAGGCAATTCTGTGTACGTCCGCCGCACCCATCGTCGCGTCATGCTGTTCAGCGAAACAATCGAATAGTTTCCAGTCGCCAGTTTCCGGTTTTGTTTTCTGCAGGCGATTTGGAATCGGAACATCTTCTTATCATCCATCCCGGAGGCTAGTTATGGATATTTTTGTCGCGTTACTTGTCGTCACAATCGTTGTGTTGTTTATCGCAGCTAAAACAATTCGCATTGTCCCACAGGCGACCGTGCTGATTATCGAGAAGCTAGGGAAATTTGACCGCATTGCGTCCAGTGGCATGAACTGGCTGGTCCCATTTCTTGACCGCCCCCGTTCAATCACCTGGTCAGGCTTCCGCCCTGGGATGACGCAGATTGATTTGCGCGAACAGTTCACGGATCTATTGCCGCAACCGGTCATCACTCGCGACAACGTGACGATCATGGTGGATTCAGTAATTTACTGGCAGGTGACTGATCCGATCAAAGCCGTATACGAAGTCAACGACCTGGTCGGAGGCATCATTCAGTTGACGATCACCGCCATGCGAAACGTGATTGGCGAACTCGACCTCGACCACGCGCTGACCAGCCGCGACACCATCAACCATCGGTTGCGCGGGACGCTGGACGAAGCCACGCACAAATGGGGCGTCAAAGTCACTCGCGTGGAGCTGAAAAACATCAACCCACCCGAAGACGTTCGCATCACGATGGAAAAGCAGATGACTGCTGAACGCAATCGCCGCGCGCTGGTGTTGCAAGCGGAAGGCGAAAAGCAAGCGGCCATCGCGCGCGCCGAAGGTGAAAAGCAGGCGGCGATCACCCGCGCCGAAGGCGAAAAACAGTCCGCCATTCTGCAAGCCGAAGGACAAGCACAGGCACGATTGACCGCTGCCGCCGCCGAAGCCGAATCCATTCGTCACATCGCCGTCGGCATCACAGGCGGACAAGGCAATCCGGCGCAATATCTGATTATGATGAAGTACATCGAATCGCTGCGCGAGATGGCTCGTTCCGGCAATTCCAAAGTCATCTTCATGCCGGTTGAAACCAGCAGCGTGCTGTCCAGCATCGGCGCGTTCAAGGAAGTCTTCGGCGACCAAGGCGACACCAGAGTCCCCGTCGAAGCTCCGCGGCTGAGACAGTAAGCAACCGTTGAGCGCGGAATTGTCAGTAGCGGCAATTCCGCGCTCAACGGTTTTTCTGTTTCATCATCTCTGCATAACTTGTCGGAAACGCTTTGGCTTTTCCCTGGCTGTTCATAACGATGTGATGCGTTTCACCTTCGGCCAGCAACGCTCCGTCCTCGCCGCGTCGAACCTCATAAGCAAATTTGATTGCTCGGCTACGGAGTTCCAACACTCGCGAACGAATGACAATTTCGTCGTCGTACTTTGCGGGAGCACGATACTTCACGCGACATTCCGTCACGGGCAAAAATGCGTCTTCTTCCTTTTCCATATCGCGATAATTGAATCCGTGATCGCGGCAAAGCTCCACGCGCCCAACTTCAAACCAGATCAAATAGTTCGAGTGATAAACCATTCCCGCTTGATCGGTTTCGGCATATCGAACGCGCAACCGCGTTTCGCTCCAATCGTGATGTTGAGTACTCATACTTTCCTTTTTGAATTGATTTGATCGGGTGATACAGTGAGCGCGTTCTTTACCGTGAAAGGAAAACCATGTCAAAACGAATCTTGATTGGCTTCAGCCTGCTGCTGATTCTGTTGGCCAACATCAATTTGATTGCACAACAACCGGCACGAAAAACCGGCGAGCCAGCCGTTGCGGCTTCCGGCTCCGTCAATGCCGAGAACGTCGCCAAAGTCATCGAAACCGCCAATCAATTGCTCGAAGAAGTCAGCCAGTTGCGCGGATTGAAAATCCTTTCCCCGGTAAAAAGCGGAACCAAGTCTCGCCAGGAAATCGAGCAGGAAATCATTCGCGGCTTTGAGGAAGAAACTACCCCCGAAGAAATCGAAGCAACCAACAAAACCCTGAAGGCTTATGGACTGGTTCCTAAAGATTTCAACTATCGCGAGTTCATGATTCGATTGATGACCGAACAAGTTGCGGGCTTTTATCGTCCGAAAACCAAGGAACTGTTCATTGCTGACTGGAACGATCTGGAACAGCAAAAACCCGTCATGGTTCACGAACTGCAACACGCGCTGCAGGATCAGCATTTCAATCTGGGACGGTTTGAAAAATGGCCGAACGGCGACGGCGATCGCGAAATGGCGATTCACGCCTTGATCGAAGGCGACGCGACCGCCCTGATGTACAACTATCAGTTAAAACCGATGGGCGGTGATGTCACCAAGATTCCCAGCCTTGCTGGTTTCGCTGACCAAACTCTGGATCAAGCCAAACGCGAAAAACAGGATGTGTATGTTTCGGCTCCGATGGCGCTACGCGAATCGCTGGTGTTTTCCTACATTTACGGCGCAGCGTTCGTTCAGGAATTGCTGAAAAAACGCGGCTGGGCGGGTGTCTCGCAAGCCTTCACCGATCTGCCGCAATCTACCGAGCAGATTCTTCACAGCGAAAAATATCTCGCCAACGAATTGCCGATCAAAGTCACGTTGCCCGACATTGCTAAACAGCTTGGCGATGGTTGGAAACGTGTTGACGCCGACATCAACGGCGAATTCGGCTACACGTTGATTCTGGCAGAATTCATCGGCAAAAAAGATGCTCGCCAAGCTGCGGCGGGCTGGGGCGGAGATCAATCGGTGTTGTACGAGAAATCCAAAACTGGCCAGTTGATGCTGACTCACCTGAGCCATTGGGACACCGAAAAAGACGCGATGGAATTTTTTCGCGCTTACACGCAACGCACTATGAAACGATACCCGACGACAAAACCGCGCGCGACCAAATCCGAAACCGAACGTTCGTTTCCAACCCCCGACGGCGAAGTCTTTGTCCAACTCCGCGGCCAATCGGTTTTGGTATTAGAGGGGTTGCCCGCTGATCGCCTGACGGAGGCCACAAAGCTGGTTGAAGCTCTGTGGAAAAGCGGTAAGCTATGACCAATCATTAAACGAGGAAACCGTATGATTTTGCTGGAACGTGGAAAAATCGAGAATGGGCAAATTGTTCTTTCCCATCCGTTGAAACTGGCTGAAGGAACTGAAGTAACTGTTCAAATAGAGCCAAAGGCTGAGGCAAGCAGCGAAACCCAATTGCAAACTCTTTTCAGTCTCCCGTTTTTCGGAATGTGGGCTGATCGCGGGGAAATGAGTGACAGCGCTTTATGGGTCGAAGGCGAGAGATCGAAATGGCAGAAGCGATTAACAGACAGGGAGTAATTGACACAGATATTCTGATTGATGCAACACACAAGCTGCCAGACGCCCTTAACGTATTAGCAGCGCAATTGGTTATTGGCGGAATCAAAATCAGCATCGTTTCGGCGATGGAATTGATTCAAGGTTCTCGCAATTCATCAGAACTGAGTCAGATTCAACAATTTCTTCGTCAGGTTTCAGTCATCCCAATTAATGCGCAGACTTCCCAAACCGCAAAAGAGTTGATGGAACAATTCTTTCTTAGTCACGGATTGGTTATTCCTGACGCCTTGATCGCCGCCACCGCTTTAGAAAATGACTTGACGCTTTACAGCAAAAACATTCGTCATTACAAAATGATTCCGAACCTTTCAGTCATCCGCCCCTACTGAGTTATGAAACGACAAGCAAAAGCTGCTGAATCACACGACAACCCAACCCATTTGGAATCGCTGGTCGCCGAGCTTCGCGCGCTGGAAGAAAAACTCCGTCAAGGCGGCGGCGAGGACAAGATCGAACGCCAGCACGCTCAAGGCAAATTGACCGCCCGCGAGCGAATTGAAAAGCTGCTTGATCCCGGCACGCACTTTCAGGAAGTCGGGTTGCTGGTCGCGTACGATCAATACGACGGACAAGCTCCGGCAGCCGGAGTCGTCACAGGTTTTGGCGTTGTCGCCGGTCGTGAAGTCGTCGTCGTCGCCAACGACGCGACGGTCAAAGCCGGTTCGTGGTGGCCGGAAACGATCAAGAAAATGCTGCGCGCGCAGGAAATCGCCATGCGTTGCCGCGTGCCGATTGTGTATCTGGTGGATTCCGCCGGAGTGAACCTGCCTTATCAAGATGGCGTCTTCCCCGGCCAATACGGAGCCGCGCGAATTTTCTTTTACAACTCTGTCATGCGCCGTTTCCTGAAAGTTCCGCAGATTGCCGCCGTCATGGGGCAATGCGTCGCCGGCGGAGCTTATCTGCCTGCATTGTCTGATGTGATTCTGATGGTCGAAGGAACTTCGTTTATGGGTTTGGGCGGACCGAACCTGGTCAAAGGCGCGACAGGCCAAAAAGTAGACGGCGAAACGCTGGGCGGCGCGAAAATGCACAATTCAATTTCCGGCGTCGCTCATTACCGCTCGAAAAACGACGAAGAGTGTTTGAAGAAGATTCGTGATTTGATCGCTGAACTTCCGCCGCCGACTTCAAAAACCAACGCTGCCAAAGCCAAAGAGCCGACTCGTCCGGCAACTGATCTTTACGAAATTATTCCGGCTGACCATCGAGCAGCTTACGACGCACGAGCGATGCTGAATTGCATTTTTGATGCTGGCAGTTTTGACGAATTCCAGGCCGACTTTGCTCAGGAAATGATCGTTGGCCACGCGCGCATCGCTGGAATTTCGGTCGGCATCATTGCCAACAATCGCGGGTTATTGCCGCCGCCTTCTCCGGGCAAGCCGCCGAAATTCGGCGGCATCATTTACACGGAAAGCGCGGAAAAGACGGCGTACTTCATTGAAACCTGCCATCGGCACGGCACGCCGCTGCTGTTCATTCAGGATGTGTCGGGCTTTATGGTCGGCGTCGAAGCCGAACAGTCCGGCATCATTCGCGCGGGCGCTCGATTTGTTGAAGCGATGGCGACGGCGACTGTTCCGAAAATCGTGTTGACCATCAATCACGCCAGCGGCGCGGGTTATTATGCAATGGCCGGACAAGGTTTCGATCCGGATTTCATTTTCACATTACCGACCGGACGAATGGCCGTGATGGAAGGCGAATCGGCGGT
>JAEUQP010000271.1 GCA_016789645.1 Acidobacteriota bacterium
GCGTGCTTTGGGCAACCGCCGCGTCGGCCCACGCGAAACGCCGGTTGAAGATTTGATCGCCGAAGGCCCCGGCACGCTCGCACCCGCGCCACCGGCTGGCTCGAAAGGCAAAGGCGTGAAGTCCGAAACCGGCTGGTCGGTGGTCATTACGCGCAAGCTGCCGAACGGATTGACTCCGGGCGGACGTACGCAAGTGGCTTTCGCCGTCTGGGAAGGCGCGCATAACGAAACCGGTGCGCGCAAAATGCGCACCGGCTGGGTTCCTCTTTTGATGAAGCCGATGAAAGGAGCGGAAGCAAAATGACCGCCGCTGTTCAAACTCAATTATTGCGAGAAGCTGCCGAATGGCGTTTGCTGGGTTTGCTGTTTGAATGTCCTTCGCCGAGTTGGCGCGAACAGATTGAAACGTTGGCGGTGGAAGTCGCCGACGCCGATTTGAAAGCGGCAGTGGAAGCGGCACGACGCGAAGCGAGCGAAGGTTTGTATCATTCAATCTTCGGCCCTGGCGGGCCTGCGCCGGGACGCGAAATTAGTTACCGCGATTGGGCACAGCCCGGTTATTTGTTGTCGGAATTGACCAGCTATTACGAAGCCTTCGCTTATTATCCGGATCAGGCTGCTATCGTGGAAGCCCCCGATCACGTTTCTGTCGAAACGGGGTTCATCGCGTATTTGAAATTGAAAGAAGCGTATGCCGAAGCAATCGCCGATGACGAACACGCCGCGGTCACGCGCGATGCCGCGCAGCAATTCATCCACGAACATCTTTCGGCAATGACCGAACCGTTGGCGCATTCGCTGAAACATTCCGGCGTCGAATATCTGGCCTTGGCGGGCAAAGCCTTGCTGGCGCGCGTCGGCCCCAAACGCGATCAATCTGCCAAAAATAATCTGCCGATTTTGGCCGTTGACGAAGAATCGGAATTTGCCTGTGCAGAAGTTTGACCACGGACAATCAAGGTGCGGGATTTTTCTTACCGCACCAGAGCTGCGTACTTCTGCGAACACAGATTTTCCTGTTGGAATTGAGGGGTTCAGCACTTTACCCAGGGCATGATTATTGCGATTATTCGCGCTCGAAGCTGACCTCAGGGGGAATTCCCCCCCCTCTCGTTAAAAACAATCGAAATGAAAATCCGAACATTGAGACGAATCATTCTTGCTGGGTTGGTGGGGATGGCTGCTGGCGTAGGGGTTTACACCTTTGTTTACGCCAAAGGCTATTCCTATCTGACCAACAATCCGGCTTCATGTGCCAACTGCCATATTATGAATGAACAATATGACGGTTGGCTGAAATCCTCGCATCGTGCAGTGGCGACCTGTAACGATTGTCACACCCCGCCGGGAACGATTGGCAAATACATGACCAAGGCATCCAACGGCTTCTGGCATTCGTTTTACTTCACCGCTGGAGGGTTTCACGAACCGATTCAAATCGGAAAACGCAACCTGGAAATCACGGAACAGGCTTGCATGAAATGTCATGCCGATCTGACGCAGGCAATCAGTTCCCCGCATTCATCACGAAGCGGCGACGCAGTTTCTTGCGTGCGCTGTCATCGTTCGGTTGGACACATGCACTAAACGCGAGTTCGTAGTTCCGCCTTCAGGCGGAAGCGTTCATTTGCGCAAACCGCCTGAAGGCGGGACTACGAACGTTATCATTGAGAAAATCATGACTGACAAAATTCAAGCACACAGCGAATCAACCTGGAGCAGACGGCGTTTCGTTTTATTGACGGCTCTGGTCGCCACGTTGGCAACCATTGGCGGAGTGGCGTTGCTCATCAATATTTTCGAACACCGGCAGGAAGGCAAGAATCCGTTTTATCGCGTTGTCGAACTGACCGACGAAACCGAAGACCCGGCGGTCTGGGGCAAAAACTTTCCGATGCAATACGACGATTACAAACGCACGGTGGATATGGTGCGCACCCGTTTCGGCGGCAGCGAAGCCGAACCGCATACGCCTACGCAAGCCGATCCGCGTTCGTTCGTCGCGCAATCGAAAATCCAGGAAGACCCGCGCTTGAAAACCATGTGGGCGGGATACGCCTTTGCCAAAGATTTTCGCGAAGAGCGCGGCCACGCCTTTATGCTCGACGATCAGACCTATACTGAAAGACAGCAGGTGGTGAAACAGCCCGGCACCTGCATGCATTGTCACGCGTCGGTGTACTTGCCATACAAAAAACTCGGTGGTGGAGATTTGATCAAAGGTTTCGAGATCATGAATCAGATGCCTTACACAGAAGCGCGCACGAAAGTCGCGCATCCGGTCGCCTGCATTGATTGCCATGATCCCGCGACGATGCAGTTGCGTGTCACCCGCCCCGGCTTCCTCGAAGGCATTCGCGCGTACAAGGCGTCGCAAGGCGTCCAGAATTACGACGTGAATGCGATGGCTACGCGGCAGGAAATGCGCTCATTCGTTTGCGGCCAATGCCACGTCGAGTATTACTTCAAAGGGCCGGAAAAACGGCTGGTGTATCCGTGGGCGAAAGGGCTGAAGGTGGATGAAATCATGGCCTATTACGAAGAAGTCGGTCACAAGGACTGGACTCACGCCGACACCGGAGCGCCCGCGTTGAAAGCGCAGCACCCCGAATTCGAGTTGTACAACCAGGGCATTCACGCGCGTTCGGGCGTTGCCTGTGCCGATTGCCACATGCCTTACAAACGCGAAGGCGCGATGAAAATTAGCGACCATCACGTCAACAGCCCGCTGTTGAAACTCAATCGTTCGTGCCAGACCTGCCACAAATGGCCGGAAGAAGAATTGAAAGCGCGCGTCGAAACCATTCAGGATCGGCATTTCAAATTGCGCAACATTGCCATGGATTCGCTGATGGATTTGATCGCTGACCTGAAAGCCGCCAAGCTGGCCAACCGCAGCGACGCCGGATTTACCACTGCGCAAAACTTCCAGCGCAAAGCGCAGTTTTATCTGGATTTCGTCGAAGCGGAAAATTCCACCGGATTCCACGCGCCGCAGGAAGCCGCGCGCATTCTGGGCGAATCCATCAACTTTGCTCGCCAAGGACAAAACGCGTTGCGCGGGCAAATGCCAACCGCAACTCCGACACCGGCGGCCAAAGCCGCATCTGCCAAACCCGGCAAACCCAGTGACACTGGTCAAAAGATCGCTAAAAAGTAATTCCAGGAACCAGGCGGCGCTGCTCAACACAGCGCCGCCTTTTTTCTGAAGCCAGGAGGGTTTATGAACCCGCGAAAATTTCAATCAATACTTCTGCTCGTTGTCTTGATTTTCTTTGTGACTCTCTGCGCCAACGCGCAATCAACCCAAACCGCTTCCACTCCGCCGCCGCCGGCTCCTGCGGCAAAACCAGCGTCCAATCCTGCGCCCATCAAACTTGGCAAAGTCACGCTTTCCGGCAGCCTGCGCTTGCGGTTTGAAAGCTGGGATTGGTTTGAATCGAACACTGCCGAAAACAACTACAACTTTGGCGCGGCCACGTTGCGCGTGGCGCTCAGTCAGCAGTTGGACAAATTCGAATGGCAGGTGGAAGCCGCCGCTCCACTGCTGATCGGGTTGCCAGACAATGCCATCGCTCCCGCGCCGCAAGGCCAACTCGGTTTGGGCGCGACTTACTTCGCCGCCAACGGACGTCGCGACGGCAGCGTCTTCATCAAACAGGGGTTCATTCGTTTCAAAGGTCTCGGCGGTGACAAGGCCAGCAGCTTGAAACTGGGGCGATTTGAATTCAGTGATGGCGGAGAACTCACACCCAGCGATGTTTCGCTGGCGACCATCAAACGCGATCACATTTCGCAACGGTTAATCGGCCCGTTCGGCTTTACCCACGTTGGGCGCAGCTTCGACGGCGTGCATTTTTTCCGCAATGCCAAAGCCGGCAACTTCACCTTTGTCGGCGCTCGGCCAACCGAAGGCGTGTTTCAACTGCGCGGCTGGAATCAATTGGACGTAGATTTTTACTACGGTTCGTTTAACAAAGGATTCAAGACCAAGACTTCGGAAAGCGATTTCCGCGCGTTCGCGCTGCATTACCACGATGGCCGCCGCGTGTTGAAAACCGACAACCGTCCGCAAGCCGTGCGCGCCGCTGACACTGAAAATATTCGCGTCAACACGCTGGGCGGGCATTACATCGGCGTAACGAACGCAGGCAAGGGCAAAGCTGACGTACTGTTTTGGGGGGCAGGCCAATTCGGCGATTGGGGAAAGCTGAATCATCGCGCCGCTGCCATCGCCGCCGAAGCCGGATACCAATTCGGTGGCAACAAAACTGCCGACAAGATCAAGCCCTGGATTCGTGCCGGATACTTTCGCAGCACAGGTGATGGCAACCCGGCGGACAACACGCACGGCACATTCTTTCAGGTGTTGCCGACGCCACGTCCTTTCGCGCGTTTTCCGTTTTTCGATCTGGTCAACAACGAAGACGTCTTCGCCCAGTTGCGACTGAAACCACATGCCAAAGTCGGTTTGCGAACCGACGTGCATCATTTGCGACTGAGCAACGCCAGCGATCAGTGGTATTTGGGCGGAGGCGCGTTCCAGAAAAACACTTTCGGGTACACAGGCCGCCCCAGCAACGGGCAAAAAACCTTGGGCACGATGGTGGATTTCAGTCTGGATTATGCGGTGACTCCAACGACAACGCTGACGTTTTATCTCGCGGGCGTTCACGGCGGCGGCGTGGTGGAACGCATCTATCCCAACGGAGCCAATTCGCGCTTTGCATATCTGGAACTGCTGAAGCGATTTTGACCTCACACCTTCCCAAAAATCCAAAAGCCCAGTCGAGGATTTCAACTCGACAGGGCTTTTGAGTTTGGGACTCAGGAAGGGTTACCACCCCATTGCATACCGTCCGCGCCGAGCGTCTGCGCCCGCCTGAATCAGTTTGGTTTTCGGGTCGAAAATGACAATGGTCGGAGCGGCAGATGGAGCGAAATCGTCGCTGATTTCGACTTTGTGGCCGCGCCGTTTCATTTCCGCCGCCAGAGCTTCGCCCATGCGTTTTTCCAGCGTCATGCTGCCGGGGCTGAACGTGTGATCGCTGAACGAGCTGACGAAATGCCGCGTTTCGAACCGCGCAGCTTCGACCGCCTGTTGCGGATTCATGCCGAATTCGGTGATGTTGAACAACACTTGGATCAAGGCTTGATCCTGATTGTCACCGCCCGGCGTCGAAAGCGCCGCAAACGGCTGGCCGTCTTTCATCACCAATGTCGGCGACAACGTGATGCGAGGACGTTTGCCCCCTTTCAATTCGTTCGGATGGCCGCGTTCGAGCAGCGCGCTCTGCAACCGCGACGAGATCGGAATGCCTGTGTCTCCGGCAACGAACGCCGGAAGCCAGGCTCCGCTCGGTGTGGCCGAAAAGACGTTGCCCGCGGCGTCAATCACATTGACGCAAGTCGTGTCGTGAGCGCGTTCGGCTTCGGGGATGTCAACTTGCGGCAGATTGAAGCCGATCAATTGCGCAAGGGCTTTTTTGTTCAATGGATCGCCCGGGCGCTGTTCCAGCGAAGCCGATTTCGGATCAATCAGCGTGCGGCGCACGTCGGCATATTCTTTCGACAGCAATTCCGCGCCGGGAACTTTCACAAATCGTGGATCGGCGTAATACCGGTCACGGTCGGCAAAGGCGAGCTTGATGGATTCGGTAATGGTGTGGACGTAATCGGGCGAATTGTGCCCCATCGCCTTCAGGTCGTAAGGTTCCAGCAGATTCAGCGCTTCCAGCATCGCCGGACCCTGTGACCAGAAACCAACCTTGTAAACCTCGTACCCGTGAAAACTGACTTTGGTTGGCTGGTCAATGTCGGCTCGGAACGCAGCCAGATCGCCGACGCGCATCAATCCGCCGGCTTTTTCAATCGCGTCGCAATACCGTTTGGCCAACGGGCCACGGTAAAAGTAATCGCGCACGGCTTCCAGCGCGGCGACGCGTCCTCGTCTGGCATTTTTCTTTTCGACTTCGACCAGTTCGCGCAACGTCCGCGCCAGATTCTTTTGGACGAAAATGTCGCCGACTTTGGGAACTTCGCCGTTTGGCAAAAAGATGTCAGTCGTGTCTTTCCACTTTTCGTAAGCCGGACGAGTGTTTTTGATGTACTGCACGCGCAGTTCGTCAATCGGGAATCCGTCGGCCAGGTCAATCGCGGGTTGCATGACATCGGCCAGCTTCATCGTGCCGTAATTTTGCAAAGCAACGATCATTGCATCCAGAACTCCCGGCACAGTCGCCGCCGTCGGTCCGGTCGAAGGAATCACAGCAGGTTTGGACGGGTCTTTGCGCTGCTGCTCGAAAAATTCGATAGTCGCCAACTTCGGAGCCTGCCCCTGTCCGTTGATCGTAATTGGCTGCGGCTTACCCGCCATTTTGATGATGACCGGAACTTCGCCGCCAAAGGCAAAGTGCGAAAATTCGATCACCGAACCGGCCAGCGTCGCCGCAACTCCGGCGTCTATGGCGTTGCCGCCTTTGTGCAGCACCCGCATTCCGGCTTCGGCCACCAACGGATGGCCTCCGGCGACAATGGCGCGCGTGCCGCGCACCGTCGGGCGATAGGTCAAGGTTTGAGCGAAACTTGAAACGATCATCGAAATCGCAAACGCGACGACAGACAGTCTGACCAGCAATCGTGATGTCATGGTATTTCTCCGGGATTCGAGCTTGGTTTGGACGGTCATCTTCCCCCAAGTCTGCAGACTCGCACAAGGCTGCGCGGCTGTGATAAATTTTTAGCGTCAATTCAAGAAATTCAACTTCAGAACGTTCAAGGAGGTAGAAAAACAAGTTATGCCAATTTACGAGTACGTTTGTCAGAAATGCGGTCACCATCTGGAAGTCATGCAGAAGATGAGCGACAAGCCGCTGAGCAAATGTCCCGAATGCAAAGGCAAGCTCGAAAAAATCTTTTCGCAAACCAGTTTTCAACTGAAAGGTTCGGGCTGGTATGTCAGCGATTACGCCAATAAAGGCAAATCGGAAAAATCCGATAAAGCCGATAAAAGCGACAAAGCCGACAAAAGCGACAAAGCTGACAAAAGCGAAAAGAAAGAAACCGCGGCAGCCGCCAACGCTTGAATGCGAATGCGTGGCGCGTGCGCTGCTTGCGAGTGAACTTTCAATGAGGTAACGCTATGAAAACCACAGAAGCTCAAATGATCAACTCTTTCGTCGGGGGGAATCCGTCTCTCCGTCTCTCTGTCTCTCTGTCTCTCTGTCTGGGGCTTCTGTGGTTGCTGATTTTCGCCGTCAACACACTGGCGCAGTCCGGACGCAATTCGGTATCAGGACGGCGGACGACCGTGTTGCATGTGCTGGCGCAACGAACGGAAGACCCGAACAAGCCCAAACCGTTGCTGACCGGCAGCGGCAATCAAAACGAAGAGCAGGAAAAAATCGTTCAACGAGGCGTGCTGGAATTATTCGACGGCGGCGTGCAGCAAAAGATCGAAGCCTTTTCGCCCGACCCGACTCCGGCGCGCATTGTCGTGCTGATGGACAATTCGCTGACGCTGCAAGCCGATGTGGCCAAGTTGGCAGCGGTTCCAGCGGCCTTTGCGCCGGAAATTTACGAAGGCGATAAAGTGATGGTCATCGGTTATGACCTGAAGCCGGAAATCATCACGGATTTCACCGACGTTCCCAATGATCTGCAAAACACCAAAGACCTGCTTCGCAAAACCGACCAGCCGAAATTGTTTGATGCGCTGAATGTGGTGATGGAAGACGTGCTGCGTCCGGAAGTCGGATTTTCCAA
>JAEUQP010000281.1 GCA_016789645.1 Acidobacteriota bacterium
CTGGCGGGATTTGCCGTGGCGTCGTCGTCGCCCATCAACTGGCTGTTGTTTTTACATACGGCGCTCGGCGTGGCTTTGCTGTCGAGCGGCATTTCTTCACTCAATCAATACTGGGAACGCCATCTGGATGTGCTGATGGAACGAACCAAGTCGCGTCCGTTGCCGATGGGCAAACTTTCCGGTCGCGGAGCCTTGGCGTTCGGCATCGCCATTTCGGTCGTCGCCGAAATTTACCTGGCTGTGTTGGTCAATCCGTTGACGGCGGCTTGGGGATTTGTGGCGCTGGCCAGTTATTTGTTTTTGTACACGCCGCTGAAAACGCGGACTCACTGGTGTACGTTCATCGGAGCTTTTCCCGGAGCTTTGCCGGTTGTGTTGGGCTGGACGGCGGCGCGCAATGAAATGGGGATGGAAGCGGCGGTTTTATTCGGCATCATGTTTTTCTGGCAATTCCCGCACTTCCACGCCATTGCGACCATGTACCGCGAAGATTATGGGCGAGCAGGCATTCGCATGCTGCCGGTGATCGAACCGGACGGAAAATCCACCGCTCGACAAATCGTTGCGTATACGTTCGGTTTGGTGGCGTTGAGCGTTCTGCCGACCCTGCTCGGAGTTTCCGGCTGGATTTATCTGGCGGGAGCCATCGTGCTCGGCGCATGGTTTTTGCAAACCAGCCTGATCACCGCCAAACAAATGTCGCGCGAACATGCCGTGCGACTGCTGAAGGTTTCCGTGATGTATTTGCCGCTGTTGTTGGGGCTGATGGTGTTCAACAGTTGATCCCAATAAATCCCGAAGCTCTCAATTTCCCATTAGCCGTTGCCCATTAGGCATTATTGGACAGCAAGAGAGATGCTTTACCTGTTCAAGGAATTCGTAATGGCGAATGGCTAATGGGAAATTTGCTTTCTCAGCCACTTATTCGTGAGCCGCACGCCGGATTCGATCCATCAACGCCAAGCCCAACCCGCCTTCGCTGACCGCCTGACAGTAAATCGTCTTGATTCCTGCGTCATCGCATTCCCGGAAAAACTGAAACAGCGAATGGGCATACTCGGCGATGTCTTTGCAGAGCAGCACCTTTTGGAACGAATCGGGGCGCGCGGGTGGATCAATGCCAATGTAGCCCGCTTCGCCGCCCGGCATGGTGAACTGAGGAAAGTTGCTGATGAAGACCTGCGCGCGCGGCGAATAGTGGCGATATTTCATCCCCGGACTTTTGGGCGCGTTGCTGTCTTCAGGATCGGCAAGTTCGGTTTCCGGAACAACTCCGCGGAGTTGTTCCAAGGTGATTCCGCCTGCTCGCAAAATCTTCGGATGAGCGCTCGTGCAATCCACTACCGTAGATTCCAGGCCGACTTTGGTTTGATCGCCTTTCAGGATGCAGGCGATGCGTCCGCTTAAATCGTCGCGGACGGCTTGCCACGTCGTAGGGCTGGGGCGACCAGACAAATTGGCCGATGGCGCAACCAGCGGAACTCCGCAGGCGCGCAGCAGTTGTTGGGCAATCGGATGGCTGGGCATGCGAACGCCGATGGTGTTCAACCCGGCAGTCGCGATGGCCGGAATGGTTTTGTGTTTCGGCAATACCAACGTCAGCGGGCCGGGAAAAAACGCTTCGATCAATTTTTGAGCGACAGGCGGAATTTCACTGGCGACGGATTTCAATTGCGCGAGTTCAGCGATGTGAGCAATCAGCGGATTATCCGTTGGGCGACCTTTGGCTTCGAAGATTTTTCGGATTGCG
>JAEUQP010000300.1 GCA_016789645.1 Acidobacteriota bacterium
TGGAAACCGCCGGCAAAGCCGCGCGCCGCCGCGAACTGGCGGAAAAACAAACCGGCGTCGCCCAAACCGAAATTGAAGTCCTTCGCCGACAATTGCGAACGGAAATCACGCGCACTTACTGGACGGCGCTGCACGCGCAAACCCTGCTGGAAATTCTGATGGAAAATCGCGCCGATCTGGATCAACTGGTGAGTTACACCGGCACGCGCGTCCGCGAAGGGTTCGCCGCCGAAAGCGAATTGATTCGCGTCCGGCTGGAACAGCAAACCCTGATTGGCCAGGAAGCTGGCGTCAGTTTGTCGCTGGAACGCGCCAAGCTCGATTTGCTGAAGGTGATGGGCGAAACCAGTTTTGAATTGAATTTCCGGTTGGCTGCGCCGGACAGCGCCGCTTCGCCGTTGATGGTTTCCACGCTGGATCAACTGCGCGCCGAAGCCTTGAAAAACCGCCCGGAACTGATTCGTTTGCGCGCCAAAGTCGAAGCCGAGCGCGCCAATCTGAATTTGCAGAACGCCAACGCCAAACCGGATTGGGAATTGTCCGCCGGTTACAAACGCACGGGCGGCTACAACACCTACATCACCTACGTCACCGTGCCGCTGCCGTTTTTCAACAAGAACCGCGCCGAAATTGGCCGCGCCGCCGCACAAATCAATTCCGCCGAGCAGGAATTGCTGGCCGAAGAGAATTACATCCGCGCCGAAGTTGAAAGCGCGCACCGCGCCACGCAAAAACTGCGAGAACGATTGGCCGACATGCAGAAGGATTTTTTGAAGCAAGCCGACCAATCGCGCGACATCGCCTTGGTGGCTTACCGCGAAGGCGCAGCAGATTTATACAAACTGCTGGAAACTCAGCGCGCCCGCAACGAAGCCCGTTTGCTGTATTACCGAACGCTGCAGGAGCTTCAAGCCTCCATTGCAGAACTTGCGCTCACAGTAGGAGGAGAACCCAAATGATCCGCCATCGCTGTCAACTCTGGTTGATATTGTGTTTCATCGCCGCACTCTTCGGCGCTGGCTGCCAGAAAGAAGCCGCCCAAACCGCGCCGCAGGAAGCTCCAGCGGCGAAACCAGAACCCCCAAAAGCCCCCAATGTGCTGACGCTTTCGCCGGACGCCGCCAAATACGCCAAGCTGCAATTCACCGAAGTCACCGAACAGCAAATTTCCGCGCCGCTGGAAGTTACTGGCCACATTGCCATCAACGAAGACCGCACGGTGCGCGTTGGTTCGCTGTTTTCAGGCCGCATTCTGGAAGTTCCGGTCAGAGTTGGCGACCGCGTTCGGCAAGGACAAGCGCTGGCGCAAATGCACACGCACGAAGTTCACGAAGCACAAGCCGAATACGCCAAAGCGCAGGCGGAATTGAAACAACGCAAAACCAATGCCGAATTCGCCAAATCCATGATGGATCGCGCCGAACGGCTCTATCAGGCCAAAGCCGGTTCGCAGAACGAACTGGAAAAAGCCAGAGTTGAATATCAGGCCGCCGTGCAGGAAATCGCGCGCGCCGAAGCCGAACTGGAGCGCGCCATAGGCCATCGTGAACATCTGGGCTTGCCGGACAATCTGAATTACGACGAACCGGTCATCATCAAAGCGCCTGCCGCCGGCGTGGTCATGAAACGCGATGTCACGCCCGGAGCCAGCGTCAATCCCGGCGACAATATGTTTTTGATCAGTGACCTTTCCACGGTCTGGGTCATGGCCGAAGTGCCGGAAAAATTTCTGTCGGCGCTGAAACTTGGCGCAGCCGTGCAAATCAAAGTTGCGGCGTACCCGGACGAAAGCTTCCCCGGCAGAATCGCGCGGCTCGGCGAAACGTTGAACGCCGAAACGCGCACGCTGGAAGTTCGCTGTCTGGTGGAAAATCGCGCGGGCAAATTGAAGCCGGAAATGTATGCCACGGTCGGCGTCACCATCGGCGAAACCCGTCCAGCAGTGATGGTCAGCAGCGCTGCGCTGCAAGACATCAGTGGCGAAACCGTGGTCTTCGTTGCCAAGGATCAAAACCAATTTGAAAAGCGCGTGGTCAAAGTCGAACGCAGGCAACTCGCGTTGGGCGATTTGGTGGAAGTTCTTTCCGGCCTGTCGCGCGGCGAACGCGTCGTGACGATGGGCAGTTTTCAGCTCAAGACCGAATTTCAGAAAGACAAACTTTCTGAGGAGGAATGAGGTTATGAATCAAGCACATCTGCATCTGTTGTTTAATCACTTCCCAGTCATCGGTACGATTCTCTGCCTGTTGTTGCTGCTTTTCGCTTTGCTGCGAAAGAGCGATGAATTGAAACGCGCCAGCCTGGGCGGTCTGGTTCTGATTTCTCTGCTGACGATTCCCGCCTATTTGACCGGCGAACCGGCGGAAGAGGTGGTCGAAAATTTACCCGGTGTTTCCAAAGCATTGATCGAAGCGCACGAGGAAGCTGCGTTGGTGGCGTTCATTGCGCTGGGCCTGACGGGTGCATTGGCCTTGGTGGGACTGATCTGGTTTCGCAAACGGACAACGCTGCCCACCTGGCTGACCGCGGCGGCGCTGTTGCTGACTTCGGTCAGCGTGGGATTGATGGCGCGAACGGGCAACCTGGGTGGAGAAATCCGTCATACGGAAATCCGCGCGGGAGCGGCAGCCAACACGCCTGGCGGAGGAACGGACGAGAAAAAAGACCAAAAACACGAAGACGAAGAGCGGAAAGAAAGCCGGTAACAGTGCGCTCGCACTGTTACCCAAAGGAAAACCGATAACACAATGATCGAACGACTAATTTCATTCGCGCTGCACCAACGCTTCATCACCCTGGCGTTGGTCGCCGCGCTGGTGGCGGCAGGCGTGTACGCGCTGCTGACCATTCCGGTGGATGCCTTTCCTGACCTGACCAACAATCAGGTGACGATCATCACCGAAGCGCCGGGCATGGGCGCAAGCGAAGTCGAAGCGCAAGTCACCTTTCCCATCGAAGGCGCGATGCTCGGGTTGCCGCGCACCGAAGAAGTTCGCTCGATTTCCAAATTCAGTTTGTCGCTGATTACGGTTGTCTTCGAAGACGGCGTCAACACGTACTTCGCGCGGCAACTGGTCAACGAACGGCTGAACGAAGCCAAGACGCGCATCGCCCCGGGACTGGAACCGACGCTGGGTCCCGTGGCGACGGCGTTCGGCGAAGTTTACCAGTACACGCTGGAAGACAACCGCAAAGACAAACCAGCGGATGCCAACAACAGTTTGATGGAATTGAAAACGCTGCACGATTGGCTGATCAAATTGCAGTTGCGCACCGTGCCGGGAGTCAGCGAAATCAATTCATGGGGCGGGCTGACGCGGCAATTTCAGGTGCTGGTGGATCCGGCGTTGCTGCTGAAATACAACCTCAATTTGCGGCAGGTCTTTGAACGGGTCAGCGAAAACAATGCCAATTTCGGCGGCGGATTCATCGAACACCGTGCCGAACAATACACCGTGCGCGGCGTCGGATTGCTGAAAAACGCCACGGACATTCAAAACATCGTGGTTGGCGCGCACATGGGAACGCCGATTTATCTGCGCGATGTGGCGCAGGTGACAGACGGCGCGATGCCGCGTCAGGGAGCGGTTTCGCGCGACGGCGAAGGCGAGCGCGTGTCGGGCATGGTCATCATCCTGAAAGGGGAAAACGGCAAATCCGTCGCCGAACGCGTCAAAGCCAAAATCGAAGAATTGAAAGCCGCGCTGCCCAGCGGGGTGACGATCAAAAAGTTTTACGACCAGACGGAAGTCATTGGCCGCACGATCAGCACCGTTGAAAAGAATCTGATCGAGGGCGCGGTGCTGGTCATCATCGTTCTGTTTTTGTTTTTGCGGAACGTGCGCGCGTCGTTGATTGTCGCGTCGGTCATTCCGATTGCGATGGTGACGGCGTTCATCGCCATGAAACTGCTGGGCGTGTCGGCGAACCTGATGAGTCTGGGCGCGGTGGATTTCGGGCTGATTGTGGATGGCGCGGTGGTGATGATGGAAAACTTCATCCGGCGGCTCGGTCACAAACGTTCAACCGAATCCACCAGCGAAGTCGTCCATGATGCCGCCATCGAAGTCGGCAGACCGATTGTCTTCGGCGTGCTGATCATCATCGCGGTTTACCTGCCCGTGTTCACGTTGCAGGGACTGGAAGGACGCATGTTTTCGCCGATGGCCATCACGGTTTGCGCCGCGCTGCTGGGTTCGCTGGTGCTGGCGCTGTTGTACGTTCCGGCGGTTTCCTCCGTCATCTTGCGCGGAAACATCAAGGAACACGAAGGCCGCGTTTATCACTTCGTCCAACGCAGTTATACGCGGTTGCTGGATGCCGCTTTGCGAAATCGCGCGGTGACAATCGGCGCGTCGGTGCTGGTGGTCAGCCTTGCGGTCGGATCGCTGTTTTTCATTGGCACGGAGTTCATGCCGCGCCTGGACGAGGGCGCGATCCTGATCGAAACGCGCAAACTGCCCAGCGTGGCGTTGAGCGAATCGGTCAGCATCAGCAATCAGGTGGAACGCATCGTCAAACAGTTTCCCGAAGTCGAATCCGTGACAACCAAAATTGGCCGCCCCGACCTGGCCACCGAAGCAATGGGCATTCATCAGGGCGACGTGTACGTCATTCTGAAACCGCACGAACTGTGGCCGAAACACCAGACCAAGGAACAATTGATCGAAGCGATGTCCGCCGAGTTGGAAAAACTGCCGGGCGTTGCCTACAACTTCACGCAGCCGATGGCGATGCGTTTGGATGAAACGGTTTCCGGCGTCAAAGCCGACGTGGCTGTCAAACTTTTCGGCGAAGACCTGGCCGTGCTGGAAGAAAAAGCCGCTGAAATCGCCCGCGTGCTGGAAAAAGTTCCCGGCGCGGCGGATGTCCAGGCCGAAGCATTGTCCGGCGCGGCGCAATTGCAAATCACCGTCCGGCGCGACCAGATTGCGCGCTACGGGTTGAATATTTCCGACGTGCAAGACCTGATCGAAACCGCTGTCGGCGGCAAAGTCGCCACGACGGTGATTGACGGGCAAAAACGATTCGACGTGGTGGTGCGATTTCCCGGCCAGTGGCGAACCGATCCTGACCAGATTGCTCAATTGCCGCTGACCGCGCCGGGCGGCGAACGGTTGCGGCTGAGTGACGTGACGGAAATCGGAGTCGTTCGCGCGCCGGACATCATCAACCGCGAAAACAACCAGCGCCGCATCGTCATTCAATCGAACGTGCGCGGACGCGACATCGGCAGTTTCGTGGCCGAAGCGCAGAAACAGATTGCCGCCACCACAAAATTGCCAACCGGATACTTCATCACCTGGGGCGGGCAGTTTGAGAATCAACAGCGTGCGATGAAGCGCGGTATCGTCGTCGTTCCGCTGGCGCTGGCGCTGATTCTGGCGCTGTTGTTCGTGATGTTCGGATCGCTGAAACATTCGCTGCTGATTATTATGAATGTGCCGTTTGCGCTGGTTGGCGGAATCGCGGCGCTCTGGTTGCGAAACCTGAATCTGAGTTTGTCGGCGTCGGTCGGCTTCATTGCGCTGTTCGGTGTGGCGGTGTTGAATGGTGTGGTGATGATCGCTTACATCAACAATCTGCGCGAACAAGGCCGACCGCTGGATGAAGCCATCCGCGAAGGCGCGCGCGTGAGACTCCGCCCGGTGTTGATGACGGCGCTGGTGGCAAGTTTGGGCTTCGTGCCGATGGCGATTTCGACCAATCCCGGCGCCGAAGTGCAGCGCCCGCTGGCCACGGTGGTCGTCGGCGGATTGGTGACTTCCACATTGCTGACCTTGCTGGTGCTGCCGGTGTTGTACCGGTTATTCGAGAAAGACCAAGGCGCGGACAAGATGTCCGTGCTCCCGCGGGAAGCGAATGAAGCTGTTAATTGTTGAAGATGATCCGCGCATCGCCGAAACGCTCAGCGCCGGATTGTCCGAAGAAAAATTCCTGGTCGAAGTGGCCGCAGACGGCGAACGCGGCGAATATCTGGCCGCCATCAACCATTACGACGCGGTCATTCTGGATTTATTGTTGCCGCGTCGCAGCGGCATGGAAGTTTGTCGCGAGTTGCGCGCACAAGGCATCAACACACCGATTCTGATGCTGACGGCGATGGATTCGACTTCGGACAAAATCGCCGGGTTGAATTGCGGCGCGGACGATTACCTGACCAAACCCTTCGTCTTTGAAGAATTGCTGGCGCGGTTGCGCGCCTTGCTGCGGCGCGGCCCGGCGGTGCGTGATGCTCGATTGCATTGCGAACAAATTAGCGTAGATACGGTCGGCCACGTCGTCACCGTCGGTGGCGCACAAGTCGAACTGACCGCCCGCGAATACATGCTGCTGGAATGTTTGTTGCGCAATCAGGGCAAGGTGCTGACCCGGCAACAACTGGCCGACCAGGTGTGGGGCGTGGAATATGATCCGCTGAGCAATGTGATTGACGTATACATCAATTACCTGCGCAACAAAGTGGACACGCATCCCGATCACAAATTGATTCACACGATTCGCGGGCTGGGTTATATGCTCAAAAGCAAACCGCGGGAGCAGTAAAAATGCCCTGGTTCAACTCACAAAATTTTCGAACTCGATTGACGCTGCAATGGCTGCTCACGTTTGGCGTGTTGCTGACACTGGCGTTGACGGCGGTGTATTTCGGCATGCGGCAGAGCCTGTACCATTCGCTGGAAGATGCGCTGCGCACGCTGGCCGGGACGGAAGTGGCGTCTTCGATGGACGGGCCGCAAGTTCATCTGCACCCGATTGACAGCACGGCCATCATCAATTCGCATCACATCGAAAAATTCGTTCAAATCCTGACGCCCGATTACACGGTCATCAATCAATCCAATCAGTTGCAAAGCCGCGAGCCGCTGGTTTCCCAAGAAATTCTGCAAACCGCAATGGCCGGGAAAGCCGTGCTGACCGAAGTCACGCTGAACGGGCAACGCGGACTCGGCCTGAGTGTGGATGCTTATCGGCAATATGTCTTTGTCGTCGCCGTGCCGCTGTCGGACATTGAAGAAATGCTGGCGACGTTGCGGCGAACCTTGCTGATTGTCGGGTTGATTGCGTTGCTGGCGACGGGGCTGGTCGGCTATCGGTTGGCGACGCTGGCGTTGCGCCCGGTGGATTTGATGACGCAGCGCGCGCAATTGATCGGGCGCGATCATTTGAAAGCGCGGTTGGCTGAACCGGTCACCGACGACGAATTGAGCCGGCTGGCGCACGTGCTGAACGAAATGCTGGATCGGCTGTATCAAATCATCGAATCGCATCAGCAATTCGCCGCCGACGCTTCACACGAATTGCGTTCGCCGTTGACCAGTTTGCGCAGCCGGTTGGAGGTCGCACTGCGCCGCACGCGCACCGCCGAAGAGTATCGCCAGGTCATTGCAGAGAGTTTGTCCGAAGTCGAGCGGCTGACGCGGTTGGCCGAAGATTTGTTGGAATTGGCGCGTTCAGACGCGCAACGGCTCGTGCTGGATTTGTCGGAAGTGGAACTGCAACCCTTGGTTGCCACTGAAATCGCACGCCTGCAACCGGAAGCCGCCGCGCGACAAGTGACGCTGACGGCGAATCTGCCTGCCTCGCTGACCGTCATCGCCGATGAAGCGCGATTGCGGCGCGTGGTCAATAACTTTCTGAGCAACGCCATACAGTACAGCCGCCCGGAAGGCGGCGCGGTCAGCATCAGCGCGGGCAATGGCGGCAATGATGTCTGGATCGAAGTGCGCGATGACGGGATCGGACTGGACTCAGAACAGCAACAACGCATTTTCGAACGGTTCTGGCGCGCCGACAAAGCTCGCGGGATTCGCACGGGCGGCGCGGGATTGGG
>JAEUQP010000347.1 GCA_016789645.1 Acidobacteriota bacterium
TCGTGTCTTTGCGCCAAAAGTCCGCGTCAACGCAGTTGCGCCGGGACTGATCACGACGCGCTGGTTACGAGATGGATTGGGCGACGCGAATTATGATGCGCTGGTTGCTCGCGCAGAACAGCAAGCTGTGTTGCACAAAGTATGCGATGCCGAAGACGTGGCCGCACTGATTCTGAACGTCATCACTGGCCCTGATTTGGTTACTGGCCAGATCATCGCCATCGAAGGCGGCGCTCTGATTTCAGCGGCGTCATTGCGTTGAGCGATAAACGAATTAGCCATTAACCATTGAGCATTATCCATTCACTGCCAGGGTAGATGTTTGAACGACTTCTTTTACCCTGACCAATAATGGCTAATGCGTAATGGTTAATGGCTACCTTGTGTTCAGTTTTAATCTGAAACAACTTGATCGCGTATGGCGCGTTTCAGGATTTTGCCGCTGGGGCCTTTCGGCAGAGCATCCATGAAAATGATCTTCGCCGGGACTTTGAACTTCGTCACATAACCGCCGATGAAGCTTTTCAGTTCGTCTTCGGTCAGCGAATGCCCGGCGCGCAGCACGACTGCCGCCGCCAGATTCTCTCCAAAAATTTCGTCCGGGATGCCGAAGACGGCGGCTTCGGCAATTGCCGGATGTGCGTACAAACCCTCTTCGATTTCGCGCGGAGAAATGTTTTCGCCGCCTTTGATGACCAGTTCTTTTTTGCGGTCGGTGATGAAAACGTATCCGTCGGCATCCACGTGGCCAATGTCTCCGGTATGAAGCCAGCCATCAATGATCGTGTCGCGCGTGGCTTCGGGTTTGTTCAGGTAACCCAACATGACGTGTCGCCCGCGCGTGCAAAGTTCGCCGGTTTCTCCGGCGGGCAAAATCTGATTACTGAAATCCATCGCGCAAATTTCAAATCCGATCATTGCTCGACCGACGGAACCGACGCGGTAATCTTCGTCCGGGTAATAAGTCGTCAGGGCGCCCGCCGTTTCCGACAGACCGTATCCCTGTTTCACTTTGCAATGGAATAATCGTTCGAACTCCAGCCGCGTGCTTTCGGCCAACGGCGCTCCGCCTGTGCCGACGGTTTCCAGCGACGAATAATCGTATTTTTCGCGGTCAGGATGATTGATGAGCATCGTCAGCATCGTCGGCACAAACGCCAGCCGCTGCACCTTGAAGCTTTCGATCAGTGACAGCACTTTTCCCGCGTCGAAGTGTTTCAGGATGGTGCTGCTGTTTCCCATTCGATAGCCCAGATTCATCATCAGCACGCCGTAAACGTGGCTCATGGGCAGAACGCTCAGGCTGCGAATCGGCCCCACGCTGGCGTTGCGTTCGTACAGTGCATCGGCGACGAAAATCATGTTGTCGTGGCTGAGCATAACGCCTTTGGGATTTCCCGTTGTGCCGGACGTGTACAACAGCATTGCCAGATCGCTAGCTTCGCGTTCAATCAGCGGCGTGAATTCCGTCGAAGCTTCAATTTCGGCTTCGATGTTGGTGGCGTCTGCGCTTTCGCCGATGCACAGCACTTCGCGAAAATTCGGTAATTCCGACGACGCTTCTTTCAAGCGCGCAGCCAATTCCGGCGAAGTGATGGCGAACGATGCGCCGGAATCTTCCAACACGTAGTGAACTTCGCGCGCGTTCCACATCGGCGTGACGGGAATAATGACCGCGCCAAGTTTCCAGATGGCGATGAAGGCAGCGTTGACAGCGGGCGAATTCAGCATCATCACCACTACGCCGTCGCCGGATTTGACGCCGTGCTGGCGCAACGTTTCGGCAAAGCGGCAAGCGTAATGATAAAGCTGGACGTTGGTGTAACTGCGGTCTTCAAACCATGTGGACGGGTATTCTCCGAAACGTTCGATGTTGTCGAGCGACAATTGCGCGGCGTTCATTGATGGAACCTCTGTTTTGAAATTGACGTGTTATGCTTTCGATGAAATTCAGGACGGCTGGCGGAGTGTAGGAACAGCCTAAAATTGTGTCAATCAGAAGGAGCCGTGAATGAAAAAAGTTTTGGTGGCCGGAGCGACAGGTCAGTTGGGAACTGCCGTTGTCACAGAATTGAAGCGGCGCGGTTATTGGGTCAGAGCTTGCGGACGCAATGGGCAAAAGTTGCAAGCGTTGAAACAGCAGGCGGGCGC
>JAEUQP010000349.1 GCA_016789645.1 Acidobacteriota bacterium
ACTCCCTGGCTGATGGCGGACGAAATACGGCGGCCTGTATTGCGAATCAGAGCCAGCATTGCGTGATTTTCGGCCAGCACATCGGCGCTGAACTGCGTGAAGCCAACGCGGCAGGCAAGCGTCGTGAGTTCATTGAGCAGAAGCGTGGCAATGCCCCGCCGTTGCAATTCGTCCTGCACCAGAAATGCGACATCAGCAATTTGCGGAGTGCCCTGAATCGCTGCGGCTCGTCCTTCCGCGACGATCTCTTCGGTTTCTCCTTCGCCCAGCGTGGCGATCAAGACTACGTGCCGTTTGCCATCAATCGCCAGCAATTGATCGAGCAATGATTCGGGAAATTCGTTTATCCGGCGAAAGAAGCGGCGGCGAATGCTTTCGGCGGAACAACGCTCGAAGAACGCTTTCAGCCGCGCGCGATCTTCGAAGCGCAATTCCCTCAGCCGTAGCTTGAAACCATCTCGCAACAAGATTTCTTTGCTAATGCGGGCGCGGACATTTGGCGCACCACGAAATTGCAACAACGAACCGGTGGTCAAATCGCTCATAGATTCCTCCGCAAATTGTCAGCCGATGTAAAAAAACCCTTCGCCGATCAAATGACATTGGCCGCTGATCTTCACGCCGCTGATTTTTTCTTCCGCAAGTTCAATTTTGATTTTGATAAAGCTGGGACGTCCCATTTCCATTCCCTGCTCGCTGACAAATTCGATTGCGCCACTGCTGTTCGGCAGCACAACGCGATGGCGCGCCAGGTAACATCCCAGCGGACCGCTTGCGCCGCCAGTCGCAGGGTCTTCGGTGATGCCCATGGCGGGCGCAAACATACGGCTGTGAACCGTCGCGCCTGCAGTTTCGGTTTCCAGCGTGAAGACAAAGACATGCGGCGTTTCGAAGTTCAGCAGCACTCGCTCCCACACTTCGCGGCGAAATCGTATGGCGCGCGCATCCTGAAGCCGTTTGACCGGCACGAACAGAAACGGGACTCCTGTGGAAACAACTTCTAATGGCAAGCCTGTTTCCGTGATGGCGCCCTCTTCAATGGATAACATCTCAGCAATCGCACCAGCGTCCGCAAAGCGTGAACCGAAGACAGGCAAGGGCTGGCTCATTTGAATTTCGGCAGGAGCGTCACCTTGCCAGTTGATGTTCACAGGAATAACGCCTACGCCTTCTTCCAAGCGGATCGTAGATTTGAAATCGGTCATTTGCTCCAAGGCCAGCACGAACGCTGTTCCGATGGTGGGATGCCCGGCCATAGGCAATTCGACGGCGGGCGTGAAGAAACGAACGCGGTAATCATTCCGACTGCCTTCAGGCGGCAGCACAAACGCTGTTTCGGAAAGGTTCAACTCTTTGGCGATGGCTTGCATGGTTTCGGCGCTCAACCCGCTGGCGTCTGTAAAGACGGCCAGCGGATTTCCGCCAAAAGCCCTGTCAGTGAAAACATCAACCAGATGATAACGAAATTTCTTCATCGCTTTTCTCCAGTTTGGAAAAATCCTGGTTCGATCAACAGGACTTCACCGGTGTTTATTTGAACTTCAACGTCACGGGGTTGGCTTTTTGATCGTCAACCATCAACCTGACATTGACTTCGCCTTTTCCGGCCAATTCGCGCGGCAAACGTAAATTGACCTGATCCAGACCTTCAAAATCCGGCTGGGCGCCGAGGTACAACAGTTCTGTCGGAACATCGCCGATTCTGAGGTCTGACAATGTCAGGTCTCCGTTTCGCAGCCCTGTTCCGAAAAGCACCAGGAACACTTGATCGCCAGCCGCTCCCAAATCAATCTCCTTCGGAACATATTTATTCTGCTCCGGGTCAAAGTACGCCGTAGGTTCAAGATGAACTGAGCCGTCTTCGCCAAGCCGCAAGACCAATCCCACCGAAGCGCCACGGCCATCAGCATTCGCGGCTAATAATGCAGGTGCAAAATCGAGAACCTGCGCCCGCTCTACCGATTGCGTACCATTGCCATTGCGAATCGTCACAGTGACATAACCGGTGGCGATTCCCGCCGGAATCAGGTAATTCACTTGAGTCGGCGACACGAAAAAGAGCGGCGCCAGCCGTTCCACTCCCAGCTTGTCCGTAATGTTGACGGTTGTTCCTGCCAGTTTCGTCGGCAAAGGAATTTGCGTGGCGATTTCTGTCGTCAACGCCAGATTCGTGCCATACGCAGCCACCATTGATTCTTCCGCCAATCCCGCGCGCCGATAACTGGCTGCCGAAACGCTGGTCACTTCATTCCCGCCAACGGTCGGAGCGATTTCGCGCACCAGCCGCGAAGCCCACGGACACCACGCCAGGCCTGGAAGAAAATCGCCGCCCGCTTCGTCCAAGTGCGTTTCCACGTATGCGATGCTGCCGTCACAGACTTCGATGGAAGAATCGAAGAAGCCAATGGACTGCGGGTCCAAGTGAAAGCTCCACGGCGCGTTGTAACTGGCCGGTTGTTTGATGATTTTGCCTTGCACTTGATACGGGCTGGTAACAGCGCCCCTCAGCAGATTGCGCGCGTGCTGAATCTTCGCCGGATCTGTCAGCTTGATGACGAACTCATCGTTGCGCGGCGGCACGTTGAGTACAAAATACGCTTCCGTTTGCGCGGCGTGGACCGTTTGCGGATATGGCAACGCCCACAACGCGGCGCTTATCATGAGTGCCAGCAGCACGCCTGCGCCTGCGATTTGAAGTTGCAGACGCCGTTGCGTCTCGACTGATTGATGTTTTGTCATTACTTCCTCCGTTCTCCATGAAACATGTTTTATGTTGTTGTTTTACGTTGTTGGCCATGATGCATTCTGCAGCACCACACGATATCCGTCGGGGTCTTCAAAGGTTTTGCCTTGCTTGTCCCAATACGGATTGAAAGATTTAACTGCGTGATAACCATGGGATTCGAGTCGCTTTACCGCGTTTTGCCATTGCCGGGCGTCTGGCAAATAAAAAACCAGCAAATTGTCTTCTGTTGGAGCACGGCCTGCGCTGTGACCGGCTCGACGAGTGAATTCCAGATGATAGGCCGCACCGGAATGTCCCAACATGACTCCGTCAAACCCATCGTGATCCTTGAATTCATAAAGCACCGCAAACCCCAATCCGTCTCGGTAAAAGCGCACAACAGCGGCCAAATCATCCGTGGGTCGAGCCACTCGCAAATGAGCTGAATGTAAAGTGCTCGCGTTTTCCATAATTCTTTCTCCTGATGTTTTGTGACTCTGGCTGGTGCGATTCCCATCGCGCCAGCCAGCCACCATAAGCGCCGCGCCAATCAAGGTCGTCAACGCAATCATCCATCGTTTATTCCGTTTGCCGTCTCTGTCCGTTCCGTCCATTCGTGTTTGGATCATGGTGTGCTCCGTGTTCTCAGACAGACAGTTCAACGGACTGGAATCGCAATCGGGCGAAACGGCGCCGCAGAAGCTCCACGGAATTTGAGCGAAGCAGCGATGAATGCAAACTCGTAAACACGGTCGCGAGCCAACTCATCCAAATTGATAACTTCGATGATCGGCACGCCACGTTGTGCCAACAGGTAAGTGTGAACGGGAATCCAATTGTCTTTGCATTCGACAGGAAAGTGCTCCAGGCTCAAATTGTCTCCGCCAATGACCATCGCGCCTTGCTCTTCTGCCAAAAAGCGCGCGCCTCCGATGGAAAGCCCGGGTTGATTGAGAACGTACTTTTCATCATTTGGCCAAACTGTCATGCGTCCACCGCGAATCAGCACCACATCACCCGGTTGCAAGCGCGAACCTTGTCGCGCCAGCGCGTCTTTCAAATCCTGCGCCGTGATTTGGTACGAATCAGGAAGTTTCGACACTCCTTTCAACGCGGCGACATCAATCAACACCCCACGCGCAATGATGGGCGGGAACTTTTCCACGCCGGTTTTCTTCCAACCGCGATCTCCCAAATGCTGATCGGCTTTGAATCCATTCCAAACCTCTCCGTTCAATCCAAAATGATTCAGCGCGTCAATGTGCGTGCCTGTGTGGGTGTACATCGAAACAGCGTCTCCGGTGTAAGCCACCTTGGCATTTTGATCTGCTCCGACATGCGCCGGATCGTCCACCGCCGTGCCGCGCGGCGTGTGAGTCAGCCAGAACTGATACCGCGGATCGCCGAACAAGTGCCAACTCGGCATGCCAACAAAATACTCCACGCTCAGATCGTAGATTTTGCCGCCCGCGACGCGTGACAAAATCGCTCCGCGCGACGCATCGTTCATCATATTGAGCGTTCCGATTTCGTCGTCCGGCCCCCAGGGACTTTTCCCAACTGTGTCTTTCGCAATTCCGGTTTCTTTGGATTGAGAATAAGCGGGCAGATGGGCGACGCCGAACAAACCGGCTCCCAGTACCAACGCCAAAGCGATCTTTCCCCAACGCTTTCCGATCAGGTTTCCAAAACTTCTTCCG
>JAEUQP010000368.1 GCA_016789645.1 Acidobacteriota bacterium
CTGTGTGACAGCCTCGGCAACAAGGTCATGGAGTTGGAAAAAACCGACCTGACGGCGATGAACGAAGCGGGTTTCAAATTCCCCGAACCGTTCAAAGTCAAAGCCGACGACGGCGTCACGGATTTGTATGGCGTGATGTACAAGCCCTTCGATTTCGACGAAAAGAAACGATATCCGATCATTGCGTTCGTCTATCCCGGCCCGCAGACCGAGAGCGTGACCAAAACCTTCACGCCGCGCAATGATCGTATTGCGCTGGCACAGTTCGGCTTCATCGTGATCGAAGTCGGCAACCGAGGCGGCCATCCGTCGCGCTCGAAGTGGTATCACAATTTCGGCTACGGCAATTTGCGCGATTACGGGCTGGCCGACAAGAAAGCCGCGATTGAGCAACTCTCCCGACGCCACGCCTTCATTGACATTGACCGCGTGGGAATTTACGGCCATTCGGGTGGTGGATTTATGTCCACGGCGGCGATGCTGGTGTACCCGGACTTTTTCAAAGTCGCCGTGTCGTCCGCAGGCAATCACGAAAACAACATTTACAACCGTTGGTGGAGCGAAAAACATCACGGCGTCAAAGAAGTCGTGGATAAAGACGGCAATGTGAAGTTTGAATACAACATCGAGCGCAACTCCGAATTGGTCAAAAATCTGAAAGGCAAATTGTTGCTGGTGACAGGCGATATGGACGACAACGTGCATCCGGCCAATACGCTGCGCGTGGTTGATGGGTTGATCAAAGCAAACAAGCGGTTCGACTTTTTCATGATTCCTGGCAAACGGCACGGCTTTGCCGATGCGACGAATTACTTTTTCTGGCTGCGAGCGGATTATTTTTGCAAACATCTGCTCGGCGATGTCAGCACCGACGTGGACATGGTTGAACTGAACAAGGAACGTGAACAGGTCGGCGACAAAGGCGCAAATCGCCGTGGAGGCGGTCGCTAGCTCAAATTACGCCAGCTTGATACAGTGTCGCGCGCGTCGGTGAAGTTGTTTGTCGAAACCTCATCGCCGCGCGCGATTCATTTTTTGAACTAAACCAGAAAAAACAGGATGAGCAAGATTTTCGACAGGATTTACACGATGCTCAATTCCAGCAAGATTTCGGTCAGTTTTGAATCCTGTTCATCCTGAAAAAATCATGAAGATCCTGTTTCAAAGTTTTTTGCTTCGATTTAGAAAGGTTAACCGCCATGAGTAAAACTGTTAGCGAAGAAAGCCTGCAGAAAATGCAAAACTTTGTCCAAAAGTATTGCGAAAAATCGGGCACAAGCGTCCATCCGGACAAGGAAGTGACCGAAGCCGTCGTGCTCGGTCTGGCTTATCACAAAGACACGCTGGGCAAACCGCTGTGCCCTTGCCGGTTTTATCCGAACAAGCAGGAAGAAGTGACGCATCGCACCTGGATTTGCGCGTGCGATGACATGCAGATTTACAAATATTGCCATTGTTTGTTGTTCGTTACGCCGGAAGGATTGCCGATCACCGAATATCTGCCCGAAGACCACGAAGGCCGTGCTGCGTATGGAGAGGTCAAAGACCCTACGCCGGACAAAGGCCGCCCCTTGCGCGCCAAAGCTGCTGAACGGGAAGAAGAACGCAAAAACCGCCCCTCATAACTTATCTGCGCCGAATACGCCCAAAACATTCCCTTGCCCGGCTGGTGGTGCTATTGTTTCCGCGCTTTTCCATCAGAATTTTCCTGCTACCGGAGGTTCACCATGAAACGTGCATTGACCACCAGCCTGATTGGGCTTTGTTTTGCGGTAGGGATGTACCAGCTTTGCCACGTCAGCCA
>JAEUQP010000393.1 GCA_016789645.1 Acidobacteriota bacterium
CGGCGGCGTGATTGCCGAAGGCAAAGCGCGACAACTGGTGGAAGCAGGCGCGCGCGTGCGGATCGTCAGCCCTGCGTTAACGGATTCCCTGAGCGAATTCGCAAATGCCGGAAGGCTGGACTGGCAACAAGGCGTCTTCGCCGAAAGCGACCTGGACGGCGTGTGGCTGGTCATCAGCGCAACGGACGATCAGGCCGTCAACGAAACCGTTGCGCAAGCGGCTGCTCGGCGAAATTTGTTGTGCAACGTCGTGGATCAACCGGCGCTGTGCAACTTCATCACTCCGGCGCTGGTCACGCGCGGACGTTTGCAAATCAGCGTTTCGACCGGAGGCGGCAGCCCTTCGGTGGCGCAACGCGTGAAGCGCGAAATCGCGGAACTGGTCGGCGATGAATACAGTGACCTGCTGGAACTCGCCGCCGAATTACGCGCCGAAGCCAAACCCCTGCTTCCCGATTTCGAGCAGCGGCGAATGCTGCTGCACAACTTTGCCGAATCCGAGGCGATTGAGTTGCTGCGCGCGGGCAAACACGACGAAGCGCGGCAACTGGCTTTCCACCTGTTGAAACTTGCGGTTGAGGCAGAACACAAATGAGAACAACCATGACAGCGACAAAACAGAATTTCGTTGCAGAAGCCGAGTTCGATCTGTTGGCCGGACATTTTGAAACGCGTCGTATTGAAGACGTGTTGGAATGGTCGGCGGCGCGATATTCGCCCAAGCTGGTGATGACCTCCAATTTCGGCGTGGAAGGCGTTGTGCTGTTGGATCATCTGATGCGCGTTGCGCCGGAAACACCGGTCATTTATCTGAACACGGGGTTTCAATTCCGGGAAACCGACGAAGTCAAAGAACGATTGCGCGACCGATACAAATTCCAGTTGATCGAAGCACGTTCGGTATTAAGCGTCGAAGAGCAGGCTCGGATTTACGGCGAACGCTTGTATGAAACCAATTCTGATTTGTGTTGCCGCATTCGCAAGGTCGAACCATTGCAACGCGCGCTGGCCGGGTTTGAAGGCTGGCTGGCGGCATTGCGCCGCGATCAATCGCCGACGCGCGCCGCCATCAAAGTCGTCGAATGGAACGAACGCCATCAACTGGCCAAGATTCATCCTTTGGCGAACTGGACGCGGTCAGATGTGTGGAGTTACATCGTCAAACACAACCTGCCGTACAACCGGCTTTATGACGACGGGTACACCAGCATCGGCTGTTGGCCGTGTACGCGCCGAGTTCATGCCGGCCAACACGAACGCAGCGGACGTTGGGATGGCAGTCGCAAACAGGAATGCGGAATTCATCTGGCCTAGGAACCCAAAATAAGTGCAAAATGATGAAACCGAACTTTCGTCATCGGTATTGTTTCGCACAGTTTCGCCGTCTGACTGACAGATTGACTTTCGACTGACCGGGCGTGTATAACGCGCCCGTTATATCGGTTCACAAACAATAAATCAGTCACGAATCTTGAATGACGATAACTGACCTGTGCGGGCAGGTCGAACTTTCACGTAACGTAGCAACGCTGGCTGGGAAAAGAATTCTTGCATGTTTGCACGACTCAGGGTCGAATCACGTTTTGCCCTTACCGCTGAGCTTTTTCCTGCTGGTTTGTATTCTTCCTGTATTTATTCGCCCAAGCCTCTTGATTTATCGGGTCAAGAGGCAGACTCACACATCTCGTTTCCCTAGCATTTGATTCATTAATTCTTGGGGCTGAAGTGTCTCGTAACGATGTTTTATGTGAAAACAAATTGGCGAGTTGTGGAATTGTTGTCCGCTGGGTTGGTGCTGTCGTTGCTGTTTGTGAATTCGGCCTGCCGGCGCAAGTCCGCGGAACAGGAAAACACGACGATTACCGTGTATGGGTTCAGTGTCGCCAAAGAACCGTTGCTCAATGAAATCATCCCTGCTTTCGTGGCGGAATGGCGTGACAAAACCGGCCAGCAAATTTCGTTCGAATCGTCGTTTGCCGGTTCCGAAATCGTCACCAACCAGATCATCAACGGCGTGGACGCTGATGTGGCGATTCTGGCCATTGAACGCAATGCCGAACGAATGCTGCGCCCCGACGTGACCCGCAGCGATTGGCACAAGCTGCCCTATCGCGGCATCGTCAACCAGACACCGATGGTCATCGTCACGCGTCAGGGAAATCCGAAACGCATCCGGGATTTCAACGACCTGGGCAAACCGGGTGTGCAGGTGATTTTGTGCGATCCGACTTCTTCCGGCGCAGGCAATTGGGCGCTGGTGGCGTTGTATGGATCAGAACTGCTCAAAACCGAAGCGCAAACCGGCAATCGCGATTCACAGGCGGCGCGGAATTTACTGAAACGAATTGCCAAAAACATTCGTGCCACGCCGGAATCGGCTCGCGCAGCGCGGGCGCTGTTTGAACACAACGAAGGTGACGCGCTGATCACTTACGAACTGGAAGCGCTGCAGATGAGGGACAAAGGCCAGCCGATGGAAATCATTCTGCCGCCCACCACCGTGATGTGCGAACACCCGGTGGTCATCATTGACCATTTGATGAGCCCTTCGCGGTATGCCCTGGTCGAATTGTTCGTTCGCAGTTTGTGGGAACGCCCGGCGCAAGAGGCCTGGACGCGAGCGCGGTTTCGTTCAGTGATCGAAGAGTTGAACGGCGGCTTTCCGAAAGTCGAACATCCATTCAAGGTCGGCGATCTGGGCGGCTGGGGCAAAGTCACCGACGAAGTCATCAACGGCGCATGGAAAGAAGCGACGCACGGAAGCCGTTGAAGGTTTGCAAACGCATGAGTGCTACGGTTCACAACAAATCATTTTCCGGCCAGCAATCGGACATCGTTCGTCCGTTCGGCATCGGGTTTGTCGTGCTGGCGATGATGCCGCTGGTCATTTTGCCGCTGGCTTCGATTTTTTATTACGGTTTCAACAAAGGGCCGCTTCATTTCTGGGAAGCGGTCAAAGCTCCGGCGGCGATTTATTCGCTGCAACTGAGTTTGATGACCAGCAGTGTCGCCACGCTGTGCAACGTCATGTTTGGCATCATCGCGGCGTATGTGATGTACAAATACAGTTTCAAGGGCAGTTCGGCATTGATGATTGTCATCAGCTTGCCGACGGCGATTCCGACGGCGGTGGCGGGCGTGGCGTTGTTACTGGTGTGGGGACGCAGCGGCGTGTTCGGTTCGCTGCTGGAATACACCGATTATCAGGTGATGTTCACCACGGCGGCCATCATTCTGGCCAATATCTTTGTTACGTTTCCGCTGGCCTTCGGCGTCATCAAACCGGCCTTGGACAATCTGGACCCGAGTTACGAAGCCGCCGCCGAAACCATGGGCGCGACGCGCTGGCAAACGTTTCGGTATGTCGTGCTGCCGAGTTTGCGCGGCGCAATCATCACCGGAGCCTTGCTGACCTTTGCGCGCAGCATCGGCGAATTCGGTTCGACGATCATGGTCAGCGGCAACAAAGCCAAAACGATGACCGCTCCGTTGTACATTTACGCGAAATTCAACGAAGCGGAAGTCGAAGCTGCAACCGCCATCGCCGCCGTGTTGGCGGTGATCTCTTTCATAGTCTTTTCGCTGATCCTGTTCACGCGAAACCGACTGGAAAAGTGAGGTATGCGATGATGGCACAAGCGATGCTGAATCAGTTGTATGACACCGACACGTATGCCGAACCGACGGCGCAAAAACCCAATGCGCTGATGGTCAGCGGGTTGAGCAAACAGTTCGGCTCGGAACGCGTGCTGAAGGAAATCAGTTTTTCGATTGCCGAAGGCGAAAGCCTGGTGTTGCTGGGGCCTTCGGGCAGCGGCAAAAGCACGACCTTGCGGTTGATTGCCGGACTGGAAACCCCCGACGAAGGCGAAATTGTGTTGCACGGCCAGCGCGTCGAACGGTTGCGCGCGCGCGAACGCAACATTGGCGTCATCTTTCAAAACTACGCGCTGTTTCCGCGCATGACCGTCGCCGACAACATCGCCTTCGGATTGAAAATTCGCGGCGTGAAGCGCAAATCGCGCGACGCCAAAGTCGAAGAATTGCTGGCGATGATCGGCATGTCCGAACACCGCGACAAATACCCTTCGCAGATTTCCGGCGGCCAGCAACAGCGTGTCGCCATCGCCCGCGCCCTGGCGTACAAACCTGAATTGTTGCTGTTTGACGAATCGTTCAGTGCGCTCGATCCGCAAACGCGCACCGGGTTGCGCCGCGAAATCCGCACGCTGTTGAAGAATCTGAAAATTCCCGCCCTGTTCATCACGCACGACCAGGAAGAAGCGATGGAACTCGGCGACCAGATTGCCATTTTGAACAATGGCCGTCTGGAACAGATCGGCACTCCGCGCGAGGTGTACGACAATCCGCAAACCGAATTCGCCGCCACGTTTCTGGGCGCAGCCAATGTCGTCGAAGTTTGCCGCAATGACGGCGTCGAATTGCTGGATTGCCGCCAATGCGAAGCCTTGCCGACCAATGATTGGCAACCGCTGGAACGCGTCAAGGTCGTCTTTCGCCCCGAAGATGTCGTGCTCAGCAAGGCCACCAGCTTGCCCGAAGCCGAAAAACATCTGGGGCACGGCGTCGTGGTGGATGTCAGTTTCACCGGCGCACTGGAAGTCGTTCGCGTCAAACTGCTCAGCCTGAATCAATTCGGTTATTTGAACAGCACCAATTGCCAAAATTTCGATCAACCCTGTGATCTGATCATCAAAGTGCTCCGCACAAAATGGGACGCCCAACGCATGCCGCTGAAAGCCAAAGACAAAGTCGGCGTCTGGCTGCGCGCCCACAAGATTCTGGAAAATTATGATCTCTAAAGAACGAACTGAAATTCACCTTGCCAACTCACCGCAGAGGCGCGG
>JAEUQP010000490.1 GCA_016789645.1 Acidobacteriota bacterium
GTCGCCGGGTTCGGGATCGGGCTGATCTTCAACCAGCAAGGTTTCGATGGCGCGGAAAATCGGCTCCGGTTTCAGCACCATTCCATCGCCTCCGCCAAAGGGACGATCGTCTACGACGTGGTGTTTATCATCTGTAAAAGAACGAAGATCGTGAATGTGAATCTCGATCTGATTCTGCTGACGCGCCCGGCGAATGATGCCGTGTTCAAACGGTCCGGCGAAAAATTCCGGGAAGATGGTCAGCAGATCGAATCGCATATCAGTTTCCAGTTCCCGGTTTCCGGTTTCCGGTTCTCAATTCGTCACACTGGAAACTGCCCACTGGAACTGCTTACAAATCCAAAAGACCTTCGGGCGGATCAACCACGATTCGTTTTTGCGCGACATTCACGTCAGTGCAAATGCTGGATGCGAGCGGAATCATGTGCTCGCGATCGCCATCTTTTACCACCAGCAAAGGCGCTGCGCCGAATCGTTGCACGCTGATGACTTTGCCGATGACCTGCCCGTCGGCAGTGGCGACTTCACAATCCACCAGGTCGAATTCGTAAAAACTGTCTTTCGGCAATTTGACCAATTGGTCGGCGGCAATCAGCACCCTGGCATCGCGCAACGTTTCTGCCGAGTTTATGTCGTCAAAGCCCGCAAATTTCAAAACCACACGGCTCTTGTGCAACCGGGACTGCTGCAATTGCAATGTCACCAGTTCGCCGCTGGCTTTTTTGACCGTCACAGCGCTCAACTTGGAAAACCGTTCGGGAAAATCGGTGAGCAAATCGGCGATGACCTCGCCGCGAATGCCTTGCGGGCGAGCGATATGCGCCACGCTGATCAAATCGTCATCCATCGTTCCCACAATCGCTGGCAGGCTTTCGAGCTTATTCAAGGATTTCCAGCACAAAGCGTTTTTTCAGCTTCGTGCCAGACGCATTGAGCACCGTGCGAATCGCGCGCGCCGTGCGTCCTTGCTTGCCGATGACTTTGCCCAAATCGCCGTCGCCAACGCGCAATTCCAGCACGGTCGCCTGATGCCCCTCGATTTCCTTGACTTTGACTTCGTCGGGGCGATCCACCAATGCCTGGGCGATCAACTCAACCAATTCCTTCATTACGATTTCTCCGAATCAACCTGCGCTCAACGCAACCGGGCAACAATCTAGTTACCGGCTTCGCTGACAGCGGGTTGTTGCTGTTCACTCTTGCGAATCAAGCTGCGAACCGTGTCGGTCGGCTGCGCTCCGCATTTCAGCCAGTAGCTGATGCGGTCGTGATCCAGCTTCAATTCCACTGGTTCGCGGCAAGGATTGTAATAGCCGACGATTTCAACAAATTTACCGTCGCGCTTGCTGCGCTTTTCGGCCACGATGACACGATAAAACGGCTTCTTTTTCGCGCCTTGTCTGGTCAGTCTGATTGCTAACAAAGCGAATACCTCCAAAACAAATAGTTAAAAAGCTTGTGAATTATAGATGACGAGTTTCCGGTTGTCAGTCGCCGCAACGACAACTGAGAAATTACCGGTTATCGCCTCTTCTTCTTTCGTTTGTCTTTCTTTTTGCGTGAACCGACGCCTGTCAGTTTCCGCACAACTTTTCCGCGCAACCCGCCTAACATCCCTTCGCCGCCCATCAACTGTTGCATCATCGTTTTCATCTGGACGTACTGTTTCAGCAGGTTGTCAACATCTTTGACCTTGGTGCCGCTGCCCAATGCGATTCGGCGGCGGCGCGAAGGGCCAATAATCAAATGATCTTCGCGCTCTTTCAGCGTCATCGAATTGATGATCGCTTCGGTGCGCTTCATTTCGGATTCCATTTGCGCCGTCATTTCCGGCGTCATTTTCGGCATTCCGGCAAACATATCGCCGGGTAACATGCTCAGCAGGCTTTCCATCGAGCCGAGCTTTTTGACTTGCGAAAGCTGGTCGCGGAAATCTTCCAACGTGAAAGCGTTCCGCTCCATTTTCTCCTGAAGCGCCAGCGCTTTTTCTTCGTCCACTTCCTGCTGAACTTTTTCGATCAGCGAAAGAACGTCGCCCATTCCCAAAATGCGCGACACGATGCGGTCAGGATAAAACGGTTCCAGCGCGTCGTATTTTTCGCCGACGCCGACGAATTTGATCGGTTGACCGATGACTTCGTTGATCGAAAGCGCCGCGCCTCCGCGCGCATCGCCATCCATTTTGGTCAGGATGACGCCGGTGATACCGACACGGTCGTGAAACTCTTTCGCGCTTTTGACCGCGTCCTGCCCGGTCATGGCATCGGCGACAAACAGCGTTTCGACCGGCTGCATTTCCGCTTTGATGCGCTGCAATTCCGCCATCAGCTCATCGTCAATATGCAGACGACCAGCCGTGTCAATCATCAACGTGTCAAAGCCGACTTGTTCGCAATGCTGCCGCGCGGCTTTCACCAATTCGAGCGGATCATTCAGCCCTTCGCCTTCAAAGACCGGGATGTTGATGGCTTTGCCGATGACCGACAATTGATTACGCGCCGCCGGGCGATACACGTCCACCGAAACCAGCAGCGGATTGCGATCCTGATTCTTGGACAGCCACTTCGACAATTTGCCGGTCGAAGTCGTTTTTCCCGACCCCTGCAACCCGACGATCATGACCGAATTCGGTCGCCGCGACGTGAACAACAACCGGCTGGACGTTCCGCCGAGCATCGCAATCATTTCATCGTTAACGATTTTGATGACTTGCTGCCCTGGCGAAAGCTGCTGCATCACTTCCTGGCCAACGGCTTTGCTTTTGACTCGTTCGATGAAATCTTTGACGACCTTGAAATTGACGTCGGCTTCTAAAAGAGCGATGCGAATTTCGCGCATTGCCAAATCCAGATGTTCGGGCGTCAAACGACTTTCGCCGCGTAGGTCTTTCAAAACCTTTTTCAGTTTGTCTGATAGTGAATCGAACATATGGATTGAACCGATTTTGATCGCATGTTGGCGATCTGGCGATAAACGCAAAACGCAGAGGGTACAGACCGACCTAAAATGTGTCAAGGCAAGCCAGTCGCTGGCCGAAAACTATTTTTCGCCAATTGACTCTGTCCGTGGTGTTGACTTTGTCAGTGATGAAGATAAATTGCCGGTATGTCATTCGCCAGGCTGATTGGAAACGACCGCAACAAACAAATCCTGCAGCGCCTGCTCCGCAACGGGCGCGTGTCGGCAACGTTGATCTTTGCCGGACCGGATGGCGTCGGCAAACGCCAATTCGCGCTGACCTTCGCCAAAGCGGCCAATTGCCAAAAAGCTCCCGACCATTCGTTTGCAACAGACAGTTGCGACGAATGCCCAACCTGTCGCCGCATTGATGAAGGAACTTACGGCGATGTGACGACGATTCAACCCGACGGCCAATTTATCAAAATCGCGCAAACGCGTGCTTTGGCTGAAGAAGTGGTTTACCGTCCGCGCGAAGGTCGCCAACGATTCTTCATCATTAACGAGGCCGACCGGTTGCGCGAAGAAGCCGCCAATTCGCTGCTGAAAACGCTGGAAGAACCTCCGCCGACTTCGACGTTGATTCTGCTGACTTCCCGACCGAATTCGTTGCTGCAAACCATTCGTTCGCGTTCGCAACGATTGAACTTCGCACCGCTGACCATCGCTGAAATGGAAACCTTCCTGACTCAACATTATCCGCGACCGGTTGCGGACACGGCGTTGCTGGCACGTGTCACCGGGGGGCGCATCGGTCAGGCAACTGCGTTCGATTTGTCGGATTATCGTCAGGAACGCCGCACGCTGATCGAATTGCTGGAATTGATGGCCGCAGGACAAAACCGCGTTCGATTGCTGAAAGCGGCAGAATACATTGGCAAAAAAGAACGCGAAGAATTTGAAAAAGAACTCGACCTGATGACCTCGCTGCTGCGCGATGTGTTTCTGCTGGCTGGCGGCGGTTCGCCAACCGAAATCGTCAATGTGGACGTAACCGACCGATTGCAACAACTTGCCGAGAAAATCGGCTTGGCCAAATCCATTCGCTGGAGCGAAAAACTCAACGAAGTTCGTCGGAGCCTGCGCGTCAACATCAACCGCCAGATCGCCATGGAAGCTGCGTTGTTGGGACTGGCCGAAGGGAAAGCTTAACGCTTGATTGTCGGTCGTTTGACCGCCTCCGATCGTTTGACTTTGCCGGTCAAACGAAGCTTAATAACCGCCTGTTTCCTCCCTAATTTCCCGAGTTTTTCGCGGTCAACAGGAATCTTTTATGAACTACAATTTTGAACTCATCAAACGTTACGGCAAGGTGCTGACGGGAGGCGTGACTTCGCCTGTCATTCTGAACATTTTGATCACGTCGGTGTGCGACATGCGTTGCGTGCATTGTTTCTTCACCGAAGAACTGGATGACAAGCCGCGCAAGAAGCTGCAAATGACGACGGAAAATCTGGTTCGTATCAGCGAAACTCTCGGTGGCCAGTTGCCGATTCTGATCATTGCTGGCGGTGAACCGTTCACACGCAAAGACCTGCCCGAAGTCGTCCGAGCGTTTTACGAAAACAACAAACTGGAATCGGTATACCTGATGTCGAACGGCGGCATTCAGCAACGCATCATGCCGGACGTGCAGCGCATTCTGGACGAATGTCCGAACCTGAACGTGACGGTGGCGCTCGGAATTGACGGGCTGAAAGAAGACCACGAAAAGATTCGCGGCAAGGAAGGAAGCTGGGATAAAGCCATTGGCACTGCACGGCAACTGCAAGACATCCAAAAACAGATTCCGCGTCTGGACGTCCAGACCTGCACCTGTTTTATGAACTCGAATCAGGATCGTATTTTCGAATGGTACGACTTTCTGCGGTATGAGTTGAAACCTGACAAGATCAACGTCAATTACATTCGCCCGCCTTCTGCGAAAGCCGAAGAACTGAACATTGACCTCAACCGGTATCGCAAACTTTCGCAGATGATTGATTCCGATTCGCAGCGCGGTGTCATCAAAAACCATTACAAAGGCAAAGGTGGATATTTCAAAGCGGCGGTAGACATTTATATGCACGAGCTGATTGCCCGCACCGAAGAGCAACAAAAAGCTCAGCTTCGTTGTTTTGCCGGCACCACCGGCGGCGTGATTTATGACGAAGGCACCGTGTCGAGCTGCGAAAACCTCGATCCGATTGGCAACTTGCGCGATTACAACTGGGATTTCAACGCCCTGTGGCATTCGCCAGAAATGAAAGTGCGCCGCGAGCATGTCAAAAACGGTTGTTACTGCACGCACGAATCGAACTGTTATTACCCGTCGCTGGCGTTCAATCCCAAACACTTGATCCAGATCAAAAAGCTGGAACGGCAGTTGAAAAAATCGCACGTGTCCGAAGGCGCGAGTGTTCTTGAACCTCGCACGGCTTGAAAACCATGACAGTCTTATTTTGTCTTCAAGGCATTGAGTTTGAATGGGACGAAGACAAAGCCGCCGCCAATCTCGAAAAACACGGAGTTACCTTTGAAGAAGCGGCAGAGGCCTTCTTTGACCCATTCCATCAAACGGGCGATGCGACAGTTGACGAAGAACCACGTGAGTTCATCATCGGATACACATTTGATTGGCATTTGTTGTTGGTGATAAGTGTGGAACGCGGCATTCGCACAAGAATAATTTCGGCGAGACCGGTTACACGACAAGAAAGGAAACTCTATGAACAAGCCTGATGAATCTGTCATAACGCAAGAAGGCTTTGAACTTAAGTTTCGACCGCGCCCTGCCACTATGGTTACAGTTCAAATACCTGATGATGTTATAGCTTCGATGGAGAAGATCGCTGCTGGCCGCGATATGTCAATTGAAGCGTTAATGAAGATGTATGTTGGGCAAGGACTGCGTCAGGACTTGGCAAAAATCTTTGCCGATCGTGTTCTTGAAACCACCGAACAAGTGCTCACGCGCCACATTCAATCAGAAGAAGAAGTATCCAAAATCATCCGGGAAATCCGGTTTCAAACAGCCGCCTGATCTTGCTCAATTGAAATGCTCGAAGAATCTTCCAAAAAATTCCTGATCATCACATCTGAAACCGGCGGCGGCCACACCAGTGCTGCCGCTGCCATTGCCGACGGGCTGAAGCGCTTCGGCGCCGCAGATTGCCTGGTCAACATCGCTCGTGCGATTGAAGAATCGCATTACCTGGCTCAGAAAGGCGCTGATTTTTATAACTATCTGCTGCGGCATCACCAGCATTTGATGAAGTATTACTACTGGGCGATTGAGCGATTTCGCCCCAACGAATCGAATCTGTTTTATCGCATAACCTCGCGGTATGTGAAGCAATTGTTTGAAAAGTACTGCCCGCAAATCGTCGTCTCTGTGCATCCGATGGTGCAACATTTCTTTGCCAGAGCGTTGCGTGAACTCGGGCTGCTGGACCGCATTCCGCTGGTGACAGTGGTCACCGATCCTTGTTACGGGTTTTGGCGCGGCTGGGCTTGTGACGAAGTCAGTTTGTATCTGGTGGCGACCGAAGAAGCTCGGCAGCAATTGCTGGATTACGATGTCCCGGCAGAGAAAATCAAAATCTGCGGCATTCCGATTCATCCCAAATTCCAGTTTCAAAGCGAAGATCAAAAGCTGGCGGCGCGCGCTGAACTCGGACTGGAGCCGGAGCGCTTCACGATGTTCATCAACGCCGGTTGGGTGGGTGGCGGCAACATCCCGCGCATTTTTGAGCAGATGGTCACTCACGGCGAGCAATTGAACACTTCGCAGGCAATTTTTCTGGCCGGTCGCAACGAAAAATTGCTCCAACAGGCGAATGACCTTGCTCGGCGCGCGCCGTTTCCAACCAAGGTCATCGGATACACCAGCGCGATGGAAAAATTAATGGGCGCGGCAGACGTGATGATTTCCAAGCTCGGCGGTTTGACGACTTTTGAAGCTCTGGCGTCACGGTTGCCCATCATTGCCGACACGATCACTCCACCGATGCCACAGGAATCGCAAACTGCAACATTGATTTCCCGGTACAAGGCAGGCGTATTGCTGGAACGCGCTTCTGATGTCGTGCCTGTTGTGCGAAGCCTGATTCACGAACCGGCGCATCTGGTTTCCATGCAAACTGCGGCTTCGCGTCTGGCAATTCCTGACGCCACCAAACGAATCGTGGATGAATTGATGCGGAAAATCGAAGACCGAGTTGCGGTCCCCCGACAGGCCGCGGAACCCGAAACCGCTGCCATCACACAATGACTCCCTGACATTTATCTCAACCAACTTATGGGACTGTTAGAAGGAAAGAAAGCAATCATTACTGGAGGCTCGCGCGGCATTGGTCGCGCGCTCTGCGAAGTCTTTGCCCGCGAAGGCGCGGACATCGCGTTCAATTACCATTCGCGCGACGATGCAGCGCAGGAAGTCGTGAAAAAGATTCAGTCGCATGACCGCAAGGCTCTGGCGTACAAAGTTTCGATCACTGACCGCCCTGCCATCAACAAGATGGTGCGCGAGATTCATCACGAATTCGGTCGCATTGACATTCTGGTCAATAACGCCGCCATCAATCGAGCCGACAATTTCGCCACCATGACCGAACACGCCTGGCATCAGGTGATTGATACCAATGTCCACAGTCTGTTCAACGTCACCAAACCGGTTTACAAACACATGTTGCGGCAACGTTCGGGCAACATCCTGAACATCAGCAGCATTGGCGCTCTCAGGGCAATGCCGACCGCCGTGCATTACGCCACGTCCAAAGCCGCTGTGCTGGGATTCACCAAATGCCTGGCACGCGAAGCTTCGCAGTTCAACGTGGTCGTCAACGCCATTGCCGCAGGCATTTTCGAAACCGAACTGGCGGAAATGCTGCCCGAACGATTGATGGAAATGCACAATTTCTGGGTCGCCAAGGCTCGCAGCGGAAAACCCGAAGAACTGGCCGAGTTCGCAGCGTTCATGGTTTCGGAAAGGAACTCGTACATGATTGGCGAAGTCGTCACGGTGGATGGCGGCAGCATTACTTGATGGGAACTCGTTCGCATTTCCCGCTGGCGAAAGAACTGTTCAATAAAAAGGCCGCTTCAGTATTGCTACTGAAGCGGCCTTTGATATTTCCCGAAGGAAAAATCAGTTAGAAGCTATAGCGAAGGAGGAACTGCATAAAGCGCGGTTCGCCCTGAATTCCGGTATAGCGGCTGAAATTGACCGGCGGATTCTTCGTGGCCGGATCGAGCGGAAGTCCGAACCCGCTACGGCTGGTATCGAACGCGCCCATCGGTTGATAGTTGAACAGATTGAACACTTCCCAGCGGAATTGCAGGTTGTGTTTTTCGCTGTACGGCATCTTGAAGGATTTGCCCAAGCCGGAATCAAATCCGAAGAACCCGATATTACGGAAAATGTTGCGTTCGCCGGTTTCACCCGGTCGGGCGTTGCGGAAGCTTTGGAATGCTTGGGTTGCATTGCATCCGAAGAAAGCACCACCACGCGTCGGGCAGGGCTTAACGTCTCTGGTTCGCGTGGCATTGCTCTGCACGTTCCAGTTGGTCGCCCATCGAGCGTCGTCATACGGAGCCGACACCGGCAGACCAGAGTTGTAACGGAGAATGCCCGAGAACTGCCAGCCGCCAAACAACACGTCCGCGACTTTGTTGAAGCTCAGGAATTTCCGGCCTGTGCCGAACGGAAGCTGCCACACGAAATTCGAGTTGATGATGTGTCGAGAATCGAAATCCGAAATGGCGTAGTTATCGCGTTGACGGAACGGATTCAGGATGAACGCCGAACCGCCCGTGACGCCTGCGGTCATCAACCCGGAAGCATCGTCCATGGATTTCGAATACGTGTA
>JAEUQP010000499.1 GCA_016789645.1 Acidobacteriota bacterium
TTCATGTCTTGTTCGATGTTGACTGCGCCCCGTGCTTTCAAGGCAAACAAATCCGGCAAACTCAACCCCAGAAACGACAATGCGCCCGCGTGCAAAAAATCGCGCCGACGAACGCCGTCACAGAACTTCACAGTCTTTTCAGCATCAAAGCGAAACATAGGCTTTCCAAGCCCTCCGAATTTTTCAGTTGGTCTGCCGCAAAGATACGAATGCGGGGCTTACGAGCGGACGATATACCACAAACCGGTTGGCGAAGCATCTTGAACCATTTGAACCAGGTGGAATTGGACTGGAAATCTTCGCCGAGTCGAAGTATAAAGTGTCACCCGTTCCAATGGTGCCTATCCTTTTGTGCCCCGTCTCGAAACCTCACAACCTTGTTAGGAGAACAACAAAGATGCAACCCGAGACGCATTTTGCCAATTCGTTTGGCGAACAGGCTTCAGGCATTTCCAACGATCAAACGGCCAGAACCGTAATTCAATCCATCAAGCCGAATAAAAAAATCAGTGCGCAGGAGCGCAAGCTGGATGTCGTTTCCGCTTCGATTGTCGTCGGCGGAACCGCACAATTTGTCACCTTCCTCTTTGGGTTAGTGACGGAATTCATCCCGCGCGTGTTCGACAACATCCTGCTCAGCGCCTTTGTGGGGCTGTGCGTGGCGGTCATCGCGTATGCCTTGATGAAGGGAAACGATTAGCAGGAGGTAGGTTGTTGGTTGTAGGTGGCCAGTGAAAAATGGATTTGACCATCTACAACCTGTTACAGAACCTCAATCGCAACACGCAGCAATTCCGCAACGCTCCAGGCTTGCGCCACGCAACCGCGTGGAGCGTGCGGGGCGTCACCATCAAAAATTTCAGAAACTTGGCCTAAACACGCCGAATTCAGGTGTGGCAGGAATCCGTCTAACCAGTTGCGGGCGAAGTTGCGTGCAGCTTTGGAATTGTCGTTGGCTTTCAGGTAAGCCGTCAAAAAGGCTCCCATCGGCCAGGGCCAAACTGTGCCTTGATGATAGGCGCCATCCCGGCTGCGAATGTCGCCTTGATAAACGCCGATGTAGTTTGGATCGTTTGGCGAAAGGGTTCGCAATCCAACCGGAGTCAGCAATTCGCGTTCGACGGCGGAGACGACCTGTCTGGCGCGTTCGTTGTCCAGCATGGAATGCGCCAGGCTGGCCGCGAAAATCTGATTCGGGCGAATCGAAGCGTCGCGCGCTTCACCATTCACCACGTCATACAAACATCCGGCAGCGTCATTCCAAAATTGACGATTGAAACTTTCCTTCGCGCATTCGGCTAATGAGCTGAACCGTTCGGCGTTGTCGGTTTCGCCAAACTTTGCCGCTAACTCCGCCATTACACGCAGCGCGTTAAACCACAGCGCTTGAATTTCCACCGGTTTGCCAATGCGCGGCGTCACCACCCAATCGCCGACCTTCGCATCCATCCAGGTCAATTGAACGCCGGGTTCTCCGGCAAACAGCAATCCGTCTTCGTCAACGCGGATGTGGTAGCGCGTGCCGCGTTCATGCCAGGCGATGATGTCTTTCAGGATTTCGTACAGATTAGTGCGGACAAAATCATAGTCATTGGTGTGAACCAACAGTGCCCGAACGGCTTCGAAATACCACAGCGTTGCGTCAACCGTGTTGTATTCAGGAACTTCGCCGGCATCGGGAAAGCGATTCGGCAGCATGCCGCGATCCACATGTTTTGCGAATTCCAGCAAGATGCTTTTGGCGACGTCGTACCGTTTGGTCGTCAGCGTCAACCCTGGCAACGCGATCATCGTGTCGCGTCCCCAATCGGCAAACCAAGGATATCCGGCGATGATTGTTTTCTGATTGCCACGAGCAACGATGAACTGATCGGCGGCCAGTGTCAGCGTTTGAATCAATTCATTGCGTTTGGCGCCTTTCAGCAGTTTCTTGCGACGATTGAGTTCGGCTTTGCAAAGCTGGTCAGCGTCGGAAGCCCGTCGGCGTTCAGTGGAAGCGATGAGGTTTGCAGCAGCGGTTTTGCCGAGATCGAATTTCAGCACGAACGGATTGAACAGGTCTTCGCGGAAATCCAAACCGCGTTCGCGTTCGGCCTGAAATTCAAAATTGCGATACCAGTAACCGGTCGCCGCCAGATCGCTGGCATTGTGCGCGAAATGAAGCTCAGGCAAATTGGCATACGGATGAATCGTCACCAACCCGACTTGCGATTCAATGTGATTGCTGAGCGTGGAGTTTTCGTGTGCGGTGCTGTGGTAATCGCGAAAGGCGATGAGTGGATGGAGTTCCAGACGGCAATCTTTGACGGCGCGGCTTTTCTTGCGGCGCGTGTACCTGACGACAACGGTGTTTTCGCCGTGAACCATGAACACGGATTTTTCCAACGTAACGCCCGCAACTTCGTATACAAAAATCGGAAAAGGATCGAGTCGGAATTCTTTCAGGTAAAGATAACCCTGCGGGTGAACAGCGCCGGGATATTGATTGGCTGAGAGATCAAACCGTTCGCCGTTGACGACCAGCGTTTCTTCCAGCTTGGATAGCAACAACGTTCGTCCAACGGGTGGATTAGTCGCAGCCATCAGCAATCCGTGATAACGGCGTGTGTTCAAGCTGATCATGGTCGAAGACGCGAATCCGCCCAGCCCATTAGTTTCCAGCCATTCGCGTTCGATTGCTTCGGCCAGATTGCCACAGATGTTTTCGTCGAAATGAATCATGAATTCCTCCGAAAACAGTAATCCGTAAATGGCGGCGTGTTATTCCCTCTGCGTGATGGGAATCAATCAATCGGTCGCCATTCGCGTCCGTCACGAGCCATCAATTCTTCAGCTTCTTTCGGCCCCCAGGTTCCCGCCGCATAATTCGGAAACGCACGCGGCGGCAAAGCGCTCCAAACATCCAGCACAGGTTCGATTTCGCTCCAGCCGATTTCGACCATATCAGCACGTTGAAACAACGTCGCATCGCCGATCATGCAATCGTACATCAATCGTTCGTAGCCCGTGCTGGGGACTTTTCCGAAGTGATCTTCGTAATTGAAATCCATCTCGACCGCACCCAATCGCATGATCGGGCCGGGAATTTTTGCTCCAAAACGCAGACTGATTCCTTCATCGGGTTGAATGTGAATCACCAACCGATTGGTTCGCAATCGTTCGACGGGCGTATCGCGGAACAGTGTCAGCGGAGCGCTTTTGAACTGAATGGCGACTTCGGTCACGCGTTTGGGCAACCGTTTGCCGGTTCTGAGATAAAAGGGAACTCCCGCCCAGCGCCAATTATCAATCATCAACTTCATGGCGACATACGTTTCCGTTGTCGAACTCGCCGCGACATTGGCTTCCTGGCGATAGCCGAGGACGCGTTCGCCATTGATTTCCCCCTCGCCATATTGGCCGCGAATAGCGTTGGCCAGCACGTCTTCCGGTGACATGGGAGCAATGGAATGGAGAGCTTTGGCCTGTTCGCCTCGTACGGCGTCAGCATCGAATGAGGTCGGCGGTTCCATCGCCGTCAAGGAAACCAGTTGAAACAGATGATTCGGAACCATGTCGCGCAACGCGCCAGAGGTTTCGTAATAGCCGCCACGTTTTTCCACGCCGACGGTTTCGGCGGCAGTGATCTGCACGTGGTCAATGTACCGGCGATTCCAGATCGGTTCGAAAATGCCGTTGCTGAACCGGAACACCAAAATGTTCTGCACGGTTTCTTTGCCCAGGTAATGGTCAATTCGATAAATCTGTCGTTCATCCAGCACCCGGCGAATATCGGCGTTCAGCGCTTTGGCCGATTCCAGATCGCGGCCAAACGGTTTTTCAATGATGACTCGACGCCAACGCCCCTGGTCTTCATCCACCAATCCCGCCGCGCCAAGTTGCCGCACGGTTTCGCCAAAAAAGTTCGGCGAGATGGCCAGATAGAAAAAGTAATTGCCGTGTGTGTTGTGTTCTTTGTCGGCTTGTTCAATCGTCGCTTTCAGCCGCTGGTAACTTTCAGGATTGGTCACATCGCCGCTGACGTAGTAGATGCGATTCAAAAACCAATTCCAGACGTTGGCGTCCACTTCGCCTGTGGCGAAGGTTTTGATGTCGGCAGTGATTTGTTCGCGAAAGGCTTCGGTCGTCAGTTCGTTGCGCCCGGTGCAAACAATGGCAAATTCACGGGACAACAGATTGGCTTTGGCCAGATTGTATAACGCCGGGAAGAGTTTGCGTTTGGTCAGATCGCCGGTCGCTCCGAAAATCACCATCACACAAGGTTGAGCAGGGTCTCCGACAGAAATCAACGGTTCAGTTTTGGACATAGCTTTTCCTTTTGGTAACTGCACAAGAGGTACGAAAGGGAGCTTACGGAACAGACGGAAATAACGGAATGGACGGAAATTTTTCTTCCTCATTTTCCGTTTGTTCAGTTATTTCCGTTTGTTCCGTAGTTTTCCTACCTTTCATTGCAGGCTTATTTGATGGCCGGTGCAATTGCCCCTTTTGTTGGTTAGCCGCCAGTCGGTTTTTCGACGTGACCACCGAATTTGTGGCGCATCGCCGACAAGACTTTTTCGGCAAACGTGTGTTCCTGGCGCGAACGGAAGCGCGTGAACAACGACGCTGCCAACACATCGGCGGGCACGGCTTCGTCAATCGCTGCCTGAATCGTCCAACGGCCTTCGCCGGAATCCTGCACAAAGCCAGAGTAATTCGACAGCGTCGGATTTTCGACCAGCGCCATTGCCGTCAAATCCAGCAACCACGACACGACCACGCTGCCGCGTCGCCACAATTCGGCAATGTCCGCCAGATTCAAATCGTACCGAAGCTCTTCAGGCAAAGAATCCTTGTTGGCGTTTTTCATGATGTCGAAGCCTTCGGCAAAGGCTTGCATCATTCCGTATTCAATGCCGTTGTGAATCATTTTGACGAAATGGCCTGCGCCCGCCGGGCCGCAATGCAGATACCCTTCTTCG
>JAEUQP010000508.1 GCA_016789645.1 Acidobacteriota bacterium
TACGGGCCATCGGAAATGCTGATTTGTCCACCGCTTCGCCGCAACACGCGGCCTTCGCCATCGGCGAGCTTTTTCCCGGCTGTCAGCTTGCCCGCCTGTTCCATTTGATCTTTCCAGGCGGAATATCTCTGGATGATGGCCTGCATATCGTCGGCGCTCATGTCCTGAAAGGTTTCCGGGTTTTCGTGCAACAACAGCATGTAATTGGGCATAACGTGATTCTCCTTAAAGATGAAAATATCTGCGCGGCTTGATTGCCTGGCAATGGTATGACGAACGCAGCGAATCCGGCTGGACAATCTGCAAAAGATTTTTTTGGCTTCCGGCGTTTTTTGCGGCTGGCGCTTTCCGCCCATCAACGGCAAACTACTCCCACCTAAACTTGCTGACCAAAGGAACAACAAATCTTGCCATGAACGACGTGTACGCTTTCTTCTCTGTCTTCAGTCGTGGAGTGTCGCTGATGATATTGGCGCTGATTGCCACCTGGTTCTTGGGCGCTTGCCGACAACAACCCGATGCCGATTGGCATGGGCTGAAACAAATGATCCGGGACAAGTTCCCCGAAGTGCGCCAGATTTCAACCGCTCAATTGAGCGAATGGCTGGCGCAACCGGAATCACCATTGTTGCTCGACGCTCGTGCGCCGAAAGAATATGCCGTCAGCCATTTGCCGGATGCTCATCTGACGGAAACCGAACAACAAGCGCTCGCGCTGTTGCAGGGCACGCCGAAAGAGCGCCGCATCGTCGTTTACTGTTCGGTCGGGTATCGTTCGTCTGCGCTCGCCCAGAAATTGCAACAGGCCGGATTCACGAATGTGTTCAATCTGGAAGGTTCGATCTTTGAATGGGCCAACGAAGGAAAGCCCGTGTATCAAGGCAAACAACCAGTCAGCCTGGTTCACCCTTTCGACAAAAAGTGGGGACTGTATTTGCACGAGAAACTTCGCGCGCCGTTGCCCTGAAACAACGCAGCACAAAGACAAACGGGCAATCTTGCGATTGCCCGTTCAATGGTTGAATTTGGATTGATGGCCAGGGAGGGAATCGAACCCCCGACACACGGATTTTCAGTCCGTTGCTCTACCAACTGAGCTACCTGGCCAAAAAACGAAGGCGCATACTACTGACCCATCCGGGGTCTGTCAACCAGCCCATTAAGTTTTGTCGCGTTGCGAAGTTCCTCGCACGTCGTTACAATGCCGGGCATCACAAACAAGGAGATTCTTTTTTATGTTTGGACTTGGTTATCCCGAAATGATCATCATTTTGATCATCGTGCTGCTTCTTTTTGGTGGCAAGAAATTGCCTTCACTGGCCAAGGGCTTGGGCGAAAGCATTCGCAGCTTCAAGCAAGGCGTTGCCACAGGCGATGCCGAAGAAGAGAAGAAAGATACCCCGAAAAGCGCTTAACTCATTGAGCGCAGACGCCAATGTTCGGTAGCTGCGATCCCGGCTCCGACCCAGTTCTCGTTGCCGCTTCGCGACACGTCTATTTCCTGATTTCGGCGGTCACATACCCGTCATTTTTGAACCTGACAATTCAGCTCGTGCCGCCACCGAGATGTCTCGCAAACGTTACAATCACAGCCAGCGCCCTCGCCAGCATTCCGGCTTTGCCGGAAGCAGTTATCACGCTTATCAACTGGATGTTCCAGCGCAGACGACTTCCCGTGCAGAACTCGTTCGGTTATTGCGTGGCGGCGAAGACACCTTTCTGGAACTCAAAGTCCGGTACAGCAATGCGGAAAAAATCACGGCGGAAATCATCGCGCTGGCCAATACTGCCGGCGGAGCGATCATTTTTGGCGTCAATGACCAATTGCGGATCGAAGGCGTAGAAAATCCGGAAGACGTTGAAGAGCAGTTGCGCGACATTTGCGCCAACCAGATTCAACCGCCGGTGTTTCCGTACATCAACAAAGTCGCGTTTGACAGCGGACGCCGCATTGTCGTGCTGGAAGTGGACGCTGCCGATCGCCCTCACCGAACGTTGGACGACCGGTTCTATCTGCGCGAAGGAGCCATCAAACGCGAAGCCTCGCGCGAAGAGTTGTCCAGGATTTATCGCGAATTGCATCGCACGGGCTTCGAACAGGTTCCGGTCTTTCGCGCCAAGATCGAAACCGATATTGATGAATCGTTGTTGTGGAGTTACGTCCGCTCGGTCAACCCCGGATATTGGGGAGAAACCACGAAAGGCTATCCGAATGATGTAGTGCTGCGTGAAATGGGTTTGGCCGTCAAAATCGAAGACGATTGGTTGCCAACCGTCGGCGGGTTATTGCTCTTCGGCCTGAACGATCGCGTGGCTGAATTGTTGCCGCGCAGGGACGTGCTGCTGACCCGGTACAGCGGTTCGTCGCCCAAAGACCGCACGTCGCCCGTGGTCGAACAGCTTCGGTTGAATGGCAATCTGTTGCAACAGGCGGATGGTGCGTTGAGCTTCCTCAAACGTTATGTGAACTTGCTGGATGCGCGTCCTTCGCGCAAAGCTCGCGAAACCGATTCAGCTCCGAGCGTGCAGCAACTGGTTGCCAATTCGTACGGCAACTTCGTGCACGAACGCGCCAGCTACCATCGCGCTGCAATGATCGAAGCGCTGATCAACTTGCTGATTCACCGCGACCTGAGTGCGCGCGACCGCCAGACGCAAATCAACATTTACGATGACAGCCTGGAATTCATCAATCCATCGCAACAACCCGAATTGCCGCTGACCTCGCTTCGATATGGATTGAGCTTTGCGCCGAATCCACGACTGAAATCCATCTTCACCAACCGGCATTACGGCGCAGCGGTTGCCGCCGAATCCGTCCGCGGAGGCGTGCCGATGGTCTTTGCGGAAACGCTCAGCTTCGCGCGTCGCGCCCCGGAGGGGCCGGGATTGACCAACAACGAATTCAAGCTGAAATTTTATGGCCTGTTGAGTTGACCGGCAGTGGCAGTGTTTCCTGCGACCGCAGCCGTGGCGAGAAGAATGTCTTCATCCGGTAAACTCGTTGATTTACCCCGCAAACTGATTTAGCATCCGGTCGGTTAATGGGCTGTACCCGAACCTTTGGCCGCTGCAGAAGCGGCTTCATTCTTATACGAGTCGAATGTGATTGACCTCAGTTGGCATGATTAATGAATGCCCTCAATGCAATTTTCCAATTCCGCGCGAAGGCAGCCGGTTCTGTAATCAATGCGGCACCGACTTGCGCGCGATTCTTTCTGCACAGTTAGAAGCACCGACTCCGGCGGGAGTTCCGGCCAAGGCGGCAGAGCTTCAGAAAAACATTCAGACTCCGAACAGCGCGAATTTGCCGGGAATTCCCGGCGGCAGACCTCCCCAATCCAGCCCCGACGTTTTGGCAAACCCGAATATGACAGTTCCCAAGGAAGATACTAACGTCCCCAAAACCGAAGCGACGCTTCACATTCTGATGCGCGACGGCAGCGTCGTCGAACGTGACTTAGCTGCGGCTGAAACCAAAATCGGCAAAGCTCCGCAAAATGACATTCTCCTGCCCGATGCTTCGGTGTCTTCATCTCATGCGATGATCAGCCTGGCCGACGGCCATTTCACGATCAGCGATTTGGGCAGTCGCAACGGCACATTCGTCAACGATGCCCGAATCCACGATTCACGGAAACTCGCTCATGGCGATTTGATCCGGATGGGGCATTGCACCATCACCTTCCGATTGAAAGAGGCTGAAACAACGCAATCCATTCCGCGCACCGTTTTGCTGGATAACAGTCCGCCACCGCCGCCGACTCCGCCACCTGCTCCCAAAACAGTCCCGGTGACGGAAGATTCTTTGGCGCAAGCGTTGGTCAGCGCCGGACTGGTCGCACAGCCGGCGCTGGATCGTTTGCGAGGCAGTGCCGCGCAACAACCCGGACGCAGGCTTGCGCGCGCGTTGGTCGAAGAAAAACTGGTCAGCGAAATCGGCTTGCGCGATTTGATGGGGCGCACGTTCAACCTTCCGCCGATTGAAATGAAAACGATGGAAGTGGACGCCGTGACGGCAGGCAAACTTCGCGTTGATTTTTTGCGAAGTCGCTGCGTGTGCCCGATCATCGGACAACAACCCGACCGGTTGATGCTGGCCGTTGCCGATCCGACCGACAAAGCCACCATCGACCACGTCGAACGTCTGACCGGCAAAAAAGCCTCCTTGCGATTGGCAATGTTCAGCGAAATCGCCGCGCACATCGAAAACCATTTCACGCCGCGGCTGATTGGAGTTTTGCCGAACGGCGAAAAAATCGAAGCTCTGTTGAACCAGCCGGAAATCGAAATCGGCAAAGCTCCGCACAACAAATTGATCGTCAATGACCCGACCGTCAGCAGCACGCACGCCATCGTGCTGGTGCGCGACGGCGGATATTCGATTGTGGATTTGGGCAGCAGCAACGGCACGTTCATCAACGGCAATCGCCAAGGCGGAGAAGCGTACACATTGCAACATGGCGACAAGATTCAGCTTGGCAACGTCATGCTGACATTCCGCAATCCGGCGGAAACCACCGAAAACAAAACTGCGCGATTGTCTCTGGAAGCGCTGGAAGAAGTCCGGCGACGCGCTTCACTGCGCTCTGACCCGGCATATTCGTTCCCGCGAACCGATCCGAATATGAGCGCGCTTCCTCCGTCGAAAGTCACCACCGCCGCCGAAGACGAAGAAGCGGAAAAAGCCGAGAGGAAAAAGAAGAAAAAGGAAAAAGACAAAGGCGGATTTTTCAGCGCCAATGCCTTGAGCCGCATCATTGCTCAGGTGATGGGCGCGGTTGTAACCATCGCCGGAACAATTCTGGTGGCGAAATACGCGTTGACGCCTGCCAGCAATAGCGGCGGCACAGGCGGATCGTCCAACTCCGCTTCGGCCAAAGTTGCGCGTTCCGATTCCTGGTACTCGCTGCCCGGCAGTCGGATTGAGGCATCAGGCGTCGCGCATGTTCCCGGCAGCGATCAGGTGCTGATCGTGGATGACGGCCAGCCTGGCGTGGTGCTGGCGTTGAAACTCGACGCCAACGGCGATCCGATTGGCGTTCCCAAAGCGGTTCCGTTGGGCATGGCGGTCAAAAATCCTGAAGCGATCACCAGCGACGGCACACATTTTTACGTCATTGGTTCGCTGTCGGATGCCAGTTGGGGAGCGGACAACGCCATTATACGTTTCGCGTTTGACCCGCAAACGCAAACGCTTCGCGGCCAGCCGGAAATCATCAGCGACTTTCGCGGGTTCCTGCTCGGCAAAATTCCCGAATTGAAAGGCCAGGGCGAAGTCCCCAGCACACAGGGCGGGTTGAATATCGAAGGGCTGGCCTGGGACAAACTGCACGATCGTTTGATCGTCGGCTTGCGTTCCTTGAATGCCGCGCTCGCCGTGCTGGTTCCGTTGCGATTGAACAATCCGAAGGGCGAATTTTCCGCCGCCAATCTGGTGCTCGAAACTCCGCGCATCATTCAATTGCCACTTGGCGGGCAAGGCGTGCGCGACATCACGTATGACACGCATCTGAAATCCTTCCTGATTATTTCCGGCGCTCCTGAAGGCGTCGAAAAAGGCGAATTCAAATTGTGGGAATGGGACGGGGAAAGCCTTTCCACCAAAGTCCGCGAAGAAATGACGCTCAATTCCAAGTTCAAACCCGAAGGCATCACCGCTGCCGTCGTCAATGGACGCCCGTTTTTGTTTTTGGTGGGCGATGCCAGCAGCTATCTCAAACTCGATTATTCGGATGTGAAGTAACTCCCGAAACGCATGCCGCAAACGGCAAGAAGCGCGGCCCACCATGACCGATCTTTCAGTCAGGCGTGCAGCTTGCCAATTGCGGCATAAATCCGTAGTGCCCCCGCAATTCCACAAACTCCCCGTAGAACCTGAAACCGTAGGAGGTTGTTTCAATGAGCCATCGTCACAATCGTTTTCTCGCTCTGTTCGCTCTGGCTTTGCTGGTTTGCCTGAGTCTGGCAGGCGTCGCATCAACGTCGGTCAGCGCCAGCCCGCAAAAGAAAGACAAGGAAGCCAAGGAGACCAAGAAAGACAAAAAAGCTAAAAAAGCATCCAACGCGCCAACAGCGCCCGGAACTCCCAAATTGTGGGAAGATCGCGGCAATATCGCTTCGCTGAATCTGGTGTATGGCATCGGCAATCCGGAAGGCATGCCCAAACCGCCGTTCCAATTCGACAAGGAAGACGTCACGGGAACCAATCCCAAGATCAAAGTCATTGACGCCAACGGCATCAAATGGAACATCAAATTCGACGAAGAAGTTCACGCCGAAGTCGCTGCCAGCCGCATCGTTTGGGCGTGCGGTTATATGGTCGAAGAGAGTTATTTCATGCCGTCCGGCAAAGTGAACGGCGTCACCGGATTGGGACGCGCCAAAAAATTCGTCGGGTCTGACGGGTCGTTCACCAACGGCATGTTTGAAAAACGCCCTGACGATATTGCGCGTCGCGCCATCAACTGGGATTGGACCAGCAATCCGTTCAACGGATCGAAAGAATTGTCCGGGCTGGCCATTTTGAACGCCCTGCTCAATAACTGGGACGCCAAAACCACCAACAACAATGTGCTGGGCATGTTCGATGACGACGGCAAAGTCATTGACTGGTATCTGGTCGCCGATTGGGGCGGAGCGTTCGGCAAAATGGGCGGCTTTATGTCGCACACCAAATGGGACCTGGCTGATTATCAAAAGCAGGCGTTTCTGGACGGCGTTTCGGGCGGACAGCTCAAACTGCATTACAGTGGCAAAATGAGCAGCAATATGAAATCCGTTCCGCTGGAACATGCTCGCTGGTTCGCGGGAATCATCGGCCAGTTGACCGATGCCCAGATTCAGGACGCGTTCAAAACCGCCGGAGCCTCGCCCGCAGAAGTCGAAGGCTTTTCGCGCCGAATCCGGCAAAAGATCAATGAATTGAAATCCGCCGTCGGCAGGTAACCAAATGCTGAAGGAGGAATGATGAATGATGAAGGACGAATAAACCGCCAAATTCATCGTTCATCCTTCCGCCTTCATCGTTTCTGAAAAACAGTGCACGTCATCATTCAACCGCGCGACGGCATAGAACCGTTGCTGGAAGGCATCAACCAAGCCACAGAAAGCGTAGAGATCATCATCTACCGCCTTGACCGGCTGGAAATCGAACAGGCGCTGGTCGTCGCTGCCGCGCGTGGAATTCGCGTGCATGCGCTGATTACCTACACGAACAAGGAAGACCTGCGCGACATCAAGAAGTTGGAAAAACGGTTGACCGAACGCAAAGTCAAAGTCACGCGCACCGCCGAAGACCTGGTGCGATACCACAGCAAGATGATGATCGTGGATCGCCAGAAATTGTTTTTGCTGACGTTCAATTTTACGTTTCTGGACATTCATCACAGTCGCAGTTTCGGTATCATCACCGAAGACAAACAGCTTGTTGCCGAAGCCGTTCGGTTGTTCACCGCCGATGTCGCAGGCAAATCGCACAAAGCGCAAGCCGAACATTTCGTCATCAGCCCCATCAATTCGCGCAAAAAGTTATCAACCTTTATCCGGGACGCGCAAAAACAATTGTTGATTTACGACGGCAAACTGAGCGATTCGCAGATGCTCAAACTGCTGGAAGAACGCGCCAAAGCAGGCGTCGAAATCAAAGTCATCGGCGCGACCAGTCGTCCGATCAAAGGCGCTGAAATTCGTCCCATGCCGATTATCCGATTGCACACCCAGACCATCATCCGCGACGGGAAACAGGTCTTTTTCGGCAGTCAGAGCTTGCGCAAGGTCGAACTCGATCTGCGCCGCGAAGTCGGTTTGATTACGGATGACAAACAAGCCGTTCAGAGTTTTTACCTGATCTTCGAAATGGACTGGGGCGACCTGGTCAACGATTTAACGGAGGAGGATTCGTAGTATGAAGAGAATTTTTTCCACATTACTGGCCACGCTTTTTCTGGCGGCACTCATGGCGATTCCAGGCGTTGCGCAGGATTCGACGCTCAAACCGCCCGTCATTTTTGCCGTCATGGGCGATACCGGCAGCGGCGACGAAGCGCAGCGCGCTGTCGCCCAGCAAATGGTCAAACAGCGCCGACTGAAACCGTTCGAGTTCGTCATCATGCTCGGCGACAACATTTACGAAAAAGGCGAAAAGGAAAAAATCGGCTCGCACTTTGAAGAACCGTACAAAGAACTGCTCGATGCCGGCGTGAAGTTTTATGCCTCGCTCGGCAATCACGACATCATCAAGGGACTGGAATTTCAGACCAACTACAAGAATTTCAACATGGGCGGGCGACGGTATTACAACTTCGGAATGGGAGACGGCCTGCTGGAGTTTTTCGCGCTCGACACGAACGAATTGAACACCGCGCAACTGGGTTGGCTGGATCAATCGCTGAAAGCTTCGGCGGCGCGGTGGAAAATCGCCTTCTGCCATCATTCAATTTATTCTTCGGCCAGAATGCATCGCCCATATGTCAAGCTGCGCGAGCAATTGGAACCGCTGTATGTCAAATACGGCGTCAGTGCCGTGTTCGCCGGACATTCGCACTGTTACGAACGGGTCAAACCGCAAAAGGGCGTTCACTACTTCACCGAAGGCGCGAGCGGCGAAATCAAAAAGAAAACGCTTGATCGCAAATCTCCGTTGATGGCGTTTGGTGAAGATTCGGTCAATTCATTTCTGATCGTTCAAGTAACGGAAAACGCAATGACGGTCGAAGCCATTGCCGCCGACGGAAAACTGATTGATTCATACACGATCAAACGCTAGCGCCGCTATGCAAAAGCCAAAAAGCAAAAGCCGCAAACTGGTTCAGTTTGCGGCTTTTGCTTTTTGCCATCGAGAAATGTGAGCCGTTACCATCTGCGGCCACGATTACCGCGCGGATAGCCTTGCGTATATCCCTTGCGGAAACCGTCACGGTATGCGGAATTTCCTTTGCGGTAATGGCTGGAGTTATTCGGGTCGGCAATTCGGCGATCCCGATAATCTTCCTGGCCTCGATCCAACCCATCGCGAAATCCTCTTTCGTAATCGCGGTTGTAATTGCGATTGTCCCAGCGATCATCACGACGATCCCGGCGGTCATCCCAACGGTCATCGCGGCGATCTCGGCGGTCATCTCGGCGGTCATCACGACGGTCGTCACGACGATCCCGACGATTTTCCCAACGATCCCTATCCCACGGCCATTGAGCCTGAACAGTTGCCAGACTCGACAAGCCGGTAACGAAAACGAATCCCAACGCGAAGATCAATGTTAAGGCGTGTTTTGTGAGCTTGTTCATTCTTCTATTCACCTGAATCCATCAGAGTGCGAAACTGCAACTGATCCCAGGTCTCCTTTCGCTAAAACATTTTGCACTTACCATTCCACAACATTTGCGTTTCGGAACTTTCAACTAACTGCTTTGCCAGGAACAGCTAAGCCCGTTTTCCAAAAATTGGAAGTCTTGTTGCGCTCTGACCAACACGCCCCAAATGGGGTGAGCACAGGACAAAATGGAATTCTCCAACTGGCCCAGGCAAGAAAATTCCCGCTCGGTTGAAACCTTCAGCCAACTGCCGCCACTCACAGGCCGGAACCAAGAATGGAAGCGCGGCGCAACTGCTGGGGCTTTTGCTTCCAATCCAAAAACATCTCGGATCAGTTAGACGCAGTGACAACAAGCGGCGCCGAACTGGCCGCTCTCTCACTCGAACTCGAAAGGAAAGGTAAACAGTTATGAACAAATTCTCTCTACGCGTAATGGCGTTATCTGCATTGCTTGCGTTGGTCGCCGTGACAGCCTCGGCGCAGGATTTTCAACGCAGCTTCAATTTGGGCGCAGGCGGTTCGGTCAACGTGCGAAACATTTCCGGCGATGTGATCGTCAGCGGCTATGACGGCCAGGCGGTGATCGTCACCGCAACCAAAACCGGACGCGATCGCGACAAAGTGAATATCGAAGATCGAAGCAGCGGCGGCACGGTTGACGTGCGTGTGGATTATCCAGACCGTTGTGATTGCGATGTTGAAGTGCGGTTCGATGTCAAAGTGCCGCGCAACATCGCGTATAAGTTCAATTCATTTTCCAGCGTCAGCGGCAACGTCACCGTGACAGGGGTCACTGGCGAATTGATCGCTAAAACCGTCAGCGGTGAAACGACCGTCAACAACGTCAATGGTTCGGTCAACGCTACGTCTGTCAGCGGCAACGTTCACGTCGGCAAAGTCGAAGGCACCGTCAGCGCCAAATCTACCAGCGGCGAAGTTGAAGTTGAAATTCTGTCGTTGGAAGGCGCGGCGAGTTCGATGGAATTTTCGTCCGTCAGCGGCGACGTTCACGTCAAACTGCCCGGCAACCTGGATGCCGACGTGCGGCTTTCCACCATGAGCGGCGGCCTGAAAACCGATTTTCCGTTGACGATCGAAGAATCAAAATACGGAACTGGCCGCAAAGCTCAGGGCAGAATTGGCAATGGCTCTCGCCCGTTGAAAATTTCCTCCATCTCCGGCGACATAAGCCTGACGCGGCAATAACCGCAGAATCAATCAACAAACAAAAAGGCAAAAGTGAAGAACTCGCTTCTTTCACTTTTGCCTTTTGTTTATTGCAATTTGGCTTCTGCCTGGCTCAGTTGGGTTCCCCGCTGACCTTTCCCTTTTTCCCTTTTCTCGCCGGTTCTTCCTGTTTGGCAGGTTTAGTTTCCACCGCAGGCGGGCGAAGAATTTTCGGATGTTGATCGTTGCTGCGCGCCACAGGTTCGCGCGATTCCTCGTAAATGCGGTCGCGCGTGACCGGTTTCGGAGTCGGTTTGGGAGCAGCAGCAGGCGTTTCCGAACGCGGCAATTCGGAATCCGGGTCAGCCAATGGATCCAGATTCGGTTCCATATCGCCGGGCAACAATCCGCCTTCGCGTTCGGCAATGCGCGCCAGTTCGGCGGCATGCGAGCGGGCAAACTGAGCTTGCACCGAACGCATTTCGTCCGGCACCGGAGGAATGGACGGGAATTTTTCCTTCGGTTTGTCTTTCAGGTATTCGCGCATGAAATCAATCCAGAAAGGCAATGCCGCCGTGCCGCCCGCTTCGCCTTTGCCCAACGGACGTTTTCGGTCGCTGTACCCGATCCAGACGCCAGC
>JAEUQP010000510.1 GCA_016789645.1 Acidobacteriota bacterium
GCCGAAATCACCAAACTGAACCGACAGAAAAACGACCTCAATTCCCAAGCTGAACAGATCATCGAAATTCAATTGGCCGGAGGCGCGCAGATGGTCTTGCACAGCATGTCGGACGCCGATGTGGATCGTATTTTTCGCCAATCGTTCACGATGATTGCTTCGGATTCCGGCGTTCATAATCCCGACAGCCCCAGCATTCCGCATCCGCGCGGATACGGCAACAACGTGCGCGTGCTTGGCGTGTACACGCGCGACAAGAAACTGGTCAGCGTGGAAGAAGCCGTTCGAAAAATGACTTCGCTGCCGGCGGGAACGTTCAAATTGTGGGATCGCGGTTTGCTGCGTCCGGGAACGGCGGCGGATGTAGTGATTTTTGATGAAAAAGCGGTTGCCGACCGCGCAACCTTTCAGCAGCCCAAGCAGTATCCGGCAGGCATTACCTTCGTTATCGTCAACGGGCAAGTCGTTATTGAAAACGACAAACACACCGGCGCAAAGGCTGGTCAAATTTTACGTGGGCGCGGAGCAGGGAAATGATGCTTGAAGAGTGGGCTTGGGCTACAATTGATATAAGCATTTCAGACAAAAGGAGGTAGGCAATGAGTGCAGTGCCAAAGCAAAAATATACTCTTGAAGAGTACATCGAATTGCTGAAGAACTCTGACGAGCGATATGAGTATTTCGACGGCGAAATCATTTCGATGGCGGGAGGCTCTGTTTTGCACGGAGACATCGCAGTAAATGTTCTCTATAGCCTAAGTGACAAGCTCAAAGAGCGTCCATGCCGGGTTATGGGAAGCGATATGGCAATCAAAACCGAGAAAGCGAAACCATTTCGTTTTCCTGATGCGTCCGTCGTGTGCGGAGAACGAGTTATTGAACGTCTGATGGGATTTGATTTGCTCGTTAATCCAACTTTGGTTGTTGAAGTCCTTTCCAAAACTACCAGAGCCTATGATTTGAACGAAAAGTTTTTAGCTTATAAAGCCATCGAAAGTCTGCAAGAGTATCTGTTGATAGACCAGAACCGTCCGCACGTGATTCGCCACATTCGCCAATCGGACGGCCAATGGCTGCGCGGAGATTTCATCGGCATGGAAAATTCTGTACGGCTGGAATCGCTCGATGTTGTTTTGCCGTTCACCGAAATTTACCGAATGATTACGTTCCCGGAAGAAAACGACCTCGAAGAGATGTTTGGCTGATTCCCAAAAGAAAAATGCCGCGTGTTTGGGTCGAACACGCGGCATTGAGAAATCGGAAAACCGCGCAGGATGGATTGCCAATTCTGCGCGGTTTCGTTTACCGGCAAGGAGGAGGAAAGACCGGAATCACAAAGCTGTTTGTGCTGTCCAGTGTCAGTTTGTGCAGGTTGCGTCCCTGGTTGTATGCGAACGCGGAAACCGTGCTGTTGGGATTGACGTTGATGACGGCTCCGGAAATACCTTTGTTGCCGTCGTTGCCCGCAATCCAGAACTTCGTCCAGCCGCTGGTTCCTGCCGGAATGAATTGCTCCAATCGCGGCGTCGTGCGCGGGAAGTTCGACGACAGCGTTCCGCGAAGCTGGCATCCGCCGGTCAGGCTGAAACTGGAACTGATTTCGGAATCGTTGTACACGATGCCAAACAGCGTTCCGAGCGGCGAGGTTCCCAAACCCAGATTGCCGCCGATGCGATTGATAATCACCATCGTGTCGTTGCCGTCGGCTCGACTGGGAATGTCATCCACAGCCAACGCGCGAGGCAATCGTCCATACCCGAAGCCGTCGAAGTTCAACGTGGCAATCGGTGAAGTTTCGTCGCACAGCGTCGGCGAACTGGCCACCGCCGCGATGGCTTCGGCGGGCAAATTGGCTGCGTGGCCGGACGAGAACTTCACATATTCATCGCCAATCAGATAGTTGAAGTTGGTCGGGCAACCGGTGAACGAATCCACCGCCACGGCGATCACGAAGCCGGTGGTTCCCGGATCGAAATCGCCCAGCAAAAAGCTGGTCGTCTGGTTGCGCGTCAGACAGATGAAACTGTCTGCGACGGAACAGCTATCACCATCAATAAAGAACAAATGCACGGCGGTGTCTTGTCCCGGATTGACGTTGGTGATGTTGATGCGGGTGTTTTGCACGGCAGGCACAGTCGGGTTGGAGGTGTAGATGTTGTAAATCAACACCGACCCGGCGCGTTGATCGCTGACTTCAGATGGCGCAGGGAACGCCACGCCAGGCCCAACCGGCGGAGCGCACGTGTTGACCGTCAACACAACGTCGTCGGTCGTCGAACCGCAGGCAGGTTGGCTGGTGCTGGTGACGGTCAATCGCAGCGTAACGGTTCCTGTGCCGTTGACGTTGACTGACGTTGTGGCGCTGCCCGGATTCAGGATGTTGGCAGTTGCTGAGCCGGTCGAACCGACCACGCTCCATTGCGGAGTGCCGCCCGAAGCCGACCCGTTAACCGTCAAGACCGTCGGATCGCTGATGCGGCAGGCCGTCAAATCAGTTCCGGCATTGGCCGTTGGAGCAGGATTGAGCGTGACTGTCGAAGAACTGTTGGCGTTGCATCCAACAGACCCGTTTTGGCCGGGAGCGCTGACTGTCACCGACAACACTGTGGTTCCACTGTTGCCCGCCGTCCAGGTGACCGTGCGGGACGTTTGCCCGCTGGTGATCGTTCCATTGGTGATTGTCCAGTTGTATCCGGCTCCTTGTCCGGCATCAGGCACGGAAGACGTGTTGCCGGTCGAAGCCGCGCATACCGTTGCCGGAGCCGTGATGGTCGCCGAAATGGCATTGTTGACGCTCAACACGACTTCGTCGCTGGCCGTTCCGCAACCGGAACTGCTGTTGGCCGTGAAGCGCAACGTCACCGAACCGATTCCCGCCACATTGACCGAAGTGCTGGCGCTGTTTTGGCTGGCCAAATTGGCTGCCGCTGTCCCGGTGGAACCAACCACCGTCCACGCGGGCGAAGCCGCAACGCCATTGCTGATCGTTCCGTTGACGGTGAACGCTGTTGCGCCGCTGCCGGTTGAACAAACCGTTTGGTCAACTCCGGCATTGGCTGTGGGCAGCGCGTTGGTTGTCAGCACCACGTCATCCGAAGCCGAACCGCAGCCGTTCGTTCCCGTCACAGTCAATCGCAACGTGACGGTTCCCGCTCCGGCCATATTCACCGTGGTGTTTGCGCTTCCCGGGCTGACAATCGAAGCTGCTGCCGAGCCGGTGGAACCAATGACGCTCCAACCCGGCGTGCCACCCGAAACCGTTCCCGACAGATTGAACGCAACCGTTCCCTGAGCTGTTTGGCAAACGGTTTGATCGGCTCCGGCATTGGCGGAAGCGGATGACGAAATCGTTGCCTGTTTGGAACCAGTCGCGGCGCAACCGCCTCCGGCAGTGATGGTTACGCCCAGCGTCACCGTGCCTGAAGCTCCGGCCGTCCAGGTGATTTGATTCGTTCCCTGGCCTCCGGTGAGCGTTCCGTTGGTGACCGTCCAGTTGTAATTTGCTCCGCTGCCTGCGCTGGCCACCGAAGCCGAATTGCCTGTGGAATTGGCGCAGACCGAAGCGGGCGAGGTAATCGTCGTGGTTGGCGAAGAGGTGAAATTGATGCGCACCTGATCGCTAACAGCTCCGCAAATGCCTGCCGGATCGTTTGTTGTCAGCGTCAGGTTTACAAACCCAGCCGTTCGTTCTGTTGTAGAGGGCGTGTACGTGGCGTTGAGCGTGTTGCGGTTGGGCGAAAACGTTCCGGTTCCGCCAACCCAGCTTGCGCTGGTGGCTGCTCCGCCGAACGAACCCGCCAGAGTTACCGGAGCGCCTCCGCACACGGTTTGATCCGGTCCGGCGTTGGCCGTTGCCGCTGGATTGATGGTGATGACCATCTGGTCGCTGGCCGAACCGCAAGGGCCGTTGGGATCATTGGTGACCAACGTCAACGTCACTGAACCGGCGGCGATTTCCGCTGCTGATGGCGTGTACGTCGCATTCAGCGTGTTGCGGTTGGGCAGGAATGAACCCGTGCCGCCAGACCACGAGCCGGTGGAAGCTCCGTTGCCAATTGCGCCTGCCAACCCCACGCTTGGACTGGATGCGCAAACCGTTCGGTCGCTTCCAGCACTGGCGGTTGGCGCAGCGGTGAAATTGATGCGAACTTGATCGCTGGCCGCTCCGCAGGCGCCGTCAGGGTTGTTGGTCGTCAATGTCAACGTTACGCCGCCATTGGCAATTTCTCCGGCAGTTGGCGTGTACGTCGCATTCAGAGAATTGGCATTTGGCGAATAGACGCCCGCGCCGCCGCTCCACGATGCGCTGGTGGCCGAACCGCTGATCGTGCCCGCCAGCGAAACGACAGGGCCAGCCGCGCACAAAGTTTGATCCGCTCCGGCGTTGGCTCTGGCCGCTGGTTGGAAGGTGATGACCATTTGATCTCTGACGGCTCCGCATGGGCCAACCGGATCGTTGGTCGTCAACGTCAGCGTCAGCGTTCCGGCGGCAATTTCCGCCGCCGTTGGCGTGTAGGTGGCGTTCAACGTGCTGGCGCTGGGCGAAAACGTTCCGGCGCCTCCGCTCCAGGTGGCAAAGGTCGCGCCTCCGCCGACTTGTCCGCCCAGCACGATTGCCGGGCTGGCGGCGCAGGCTTCGCGGTCGGCTCCGGCGTTGACGGTTGCCGCCGGAGTGATCGTCACCTTCATGGAATCTTTCCCGGTGCCGCAGCTTCCGTCAGTGGTCGTCAACGTCAAGATGACTTCTTTGGCGGTGATGTCTTCCGGTGAAGGCGTGTAAATGGCGTTCAAGGAAGTGGCATCAGGCGAAAACGTTCCGGTTCCGCTGGTTGTCCAAACTGCACTCGGAGCGCCGCCAATGGCTCCAACCAGTTTTACTGCCGGATTGCTGGCGCAAATGATTTGATCGTTTCCGGCCAGAGCCGAAGCCGTCGCGCCGATCAGGATGTTCATCGAATCGCTGACCGTGGTGCATGGCCCGGTGGTCGTCAGTTTCAAGGTCACGGAACCGGCTGCGATTTCTGCCGCCGTCGGCGTATAGGTCGCATTCAGCGTATTGGCATCGGGCGAAAACGTTCCTTTGCCGCCGCTCCACACACCGCCGGTTGCACCTCCACCGACCGAACCGCCCAAAGAAACGGTTGGCGTGGTCGCGCAAGTGCGAATGTCAGCCCCCGCGTTGACGGTCGCTGCTGAAGTCAGATTCACCGTTCCCAGCGCCGATAACGACGAACAAGCGGTGGCGTCTTTGACGGTCACGGAATACGTGCCTGGCGTCGAAACGGTGATGGATTGCGATTTCGCTGAAAAATCACCGGGGCCAGTCCAGGTAAAGGTGTAGGGCGCCACACCGCCATTCACCGTCGCCGTTAGCGTTGCTGTTCCGCCGGAACAAATGACTTCGGAATTGACGGCCACGGTTGGCGCGGTTCCGAAATTCACCTGTAGGGGTTCGAGGAAATCGCGCACGGTGGCATCAGCGGCTTCCGAGCTTCTGGATTTGATCAAAACCGTTTTGAAGCTCAGGCAATTGGCGGCTTTGGCCAGGAATTGATTCAGATTGATCGCGGCTTCGGCAAAGGTGTTAGCGGGATAGGTCGTTCCGCCAAAGGCTCCGAAGGGAACTGCCACCGAACTGCCGTTGATGGCAAGGTACGTCAGCGCTGCCGAATCGGATGTGGGAACGACATTGACCCAATCGAACGTTTCCCTGGTTGCTTGCCAGCGTTGAATGGATAGCCCGGGTTTGGAAGAACCAGCAGACATTTTGATCGTCAGCAACAAATCGCCAACGGTGCGTCCGCCGTTTTGTCCCGCTGAGGTGAACGTGCCGTTGTTGTTGACGGTCAACGTGTTTTGCAGCAATTCGAAATCGAGGTAGCTGTCAGCTTCGCTGCTTAACCGGTCAACGCCCAGCACCAACCATAAATCCTGACTCTTGTCGGTGGAAAGGTGCAGCAACCCATTGTTGATGTCGTCGGTTGCCGCGGCTTTTTGGGAAACCCATGCCCAATTGTTTGGATTGTCGTTTGCCTTCAGCCCGCTTTTGAAAACGTTGTCGTTCACGTTGTTGTAAGCATCGGTGCGGCGAAAGGTCTTTCCATTGTCGAGAGAAGCTCCGGCTCCTGTGAACACTGCTGTGCCGGTTCCGGTCGCTCCGGGAACCCAGTCGCTGGTGTTGGTGGTAGGCGCATTGGATTCCAGATTGCCTTCGATATCGAAACCGCCGGGATCGCCCGTGGGCGCAATCGTCGCCGCCAACACAGGGCCTTGGGCGGCAATTGTCAGAGACGCGTCAGTTCGGGTTTTGAGGCTTGGTTTGGGGACAGGAGCAGAAATGTTTGGAGCGGTGAATGGTGAGATCGGAAAAATTCCTTCTAAAATTTTTGCTTTGCCGCTGCTGACGACAATCAGTCCAACGGCCAGGAACAAGGACACGGTGAACGCTAGAAACGCTCTTGAACGCAGGCGCAACATTACAGCTACCTCCTATGATTGTTGGTCGTTCATTGCCAGCCCTACGCGGAAATAGGCCACCGACTGACACGAACTCTCAATCCGTACGCGATTCAAAAAATAGGGGACTCAATTGGAAATGAATTTTCACCGGCTTGCGGAGAAAAAAGGCTGGATGTGTCCGGGCGGTTTATCCAGTGAGGCTCACAAGCCAACTATTGAACTGGTACAGATTATGACATGGGCGTTTGGGATGGCCTACGAATATAATTTTTTTGACAGTATTAGGTGGTTTGTCAGGTCTGGTGTATTAATCAACTCGCTTCAACCGATACGACTTGGCTAAAGTTCAGCCCAAAATTTCTGGGCATCAAAAAATTTTGGAGAAAGACTTTATGAAATCAGCCGCAAAGTTTCTGTTCTCGTTGTTTCTGCTGATGAGCGCTTCCATGGCATTAGGGCAAACGCCACCGCCGAAAACGCCCGGAACGATTTCCGGGCGAGTCACAGCCGGTTCGGAACCGGCGGCGGGCGTCGAAGTCATACTAAAATCAGGTGGTGGGTCTTCAGTGACAGACTTCTTGCAATCCGGCCCCGCAATCACGGCAACCACCGATTCCGATGGCTGGTACAAGTTCGCCAGTGTCCCGCCCGGCAGTTATCGCCTGGTCGCTTATGCTCCGGCGCACATCATCGAAGGCGAATCGAATCCGCTTACGTCCGGCAAAGTCATCAACATTGGCGAAGGCGAAACCATCGAAAACATCAACTTTTCCATGACGCGTGGCGGCATCGTCACCGGCAAAGTCACAGATCCGGATAATCGTCCGGTGATTGCCGAAGCGGTTCGCGCGTACAAACTGGACGCCAACGGTAAACGCGCGTCGTCCGGCATCCCTGATTTCAACACGTGGCAAACCGATGATCGCGGCGTCTATCGCATTTATGGATTGGAACCCGGCAAATACATCGTTGCCGCCGGGGCTTCGTCCGAAGATACGTTGTTGCGAATGGGCGGCGGATCAGGCGGCACGTATTATCGCCGCACGTTTTATCCCGAAGCCGTCGAAGAAGCCGAAGCCAAAGTCGTTGAAATCCGCTCCGGCACGGAATCCGAAGGCATAGACATCAAGCTCGCACCTGCGTCCAAAAGCAAAACCTTCACCGTCACCGGACGCGTCATCGAAGCCGACACCAACAAACCTGTTGCCGGAGTGATGATTGGTTATGGCGTGACCAAACAAGGTTCTGTCAGTTTTGGGTATGGCAATTCCGCGACGAATTCCGCGGGCGAATTCCGGCTGGAAGGCCTGACGCCGAACACCTACAACGCTTTCATCATCGGTTTGGATGCCAGCGAAAATTACGGCGAGCAGGCCAATTTTGAAATTACCAACGGGGATGTTTCCGGCCTGGAAATCAAAATGCATACGGGCGGAAGCATCAGCGGTGTCGCCGTCCTCGAAGGTTCCGCCGATCCCAAGCTCCGCGAAAAACTGGCCAAAGTTCAACTTTTCGCGCAGACGGTGAGTGGCGTCGCCGAAGGAGTAATAATGGATTTTGCTGGCGCTTTTGGCGGACGAGGCCCAATTGCCGCCAATGGTACATTCAAACTCGGCGGCATTCGCCCCGGCAAAGTGCAATTGATGGCCAACACAATGATGGCGGAAAAAGGATTTTCGCTGCTGCGCGTTGAACACAACGGCGCTGAGGTCAAAGAACTGCAAGTGAGCGCCGGAGAACGATTGACCGGTGTGCGCGTGGTCTTTGCCTACGGCACGGCCAGCATCGCCGGGCGCGTCGAAGTTCGCGGCGGCACGTTGCCCGCTGGTATCAGATTGATGGTCAGAGCCAGACGCGAAGGCGGCGGGGGGGACAGTTTCAGCTTTGGCGCAGGCAACGCCGAAGTGGATGCTCGCGGCCAGTTTCTGCTCGAAGGATTGTCGGCAGGCACGTATCGGGTGACGCTTTTCGCTCCGACGTTTAATCCGGGCGCGACAGAGTTCAAATTACCGAAAGTCGAACAAACCGTGTCTGTCAGCGGCAGCGGACGGCAAGAGGTGTTGTTGGTTGTTGATCTTTCCAAGGAGGAGAAATGAAAAAGTCAGCAGCCAACCAGTGCGTGAAAAACCTTCCGGTTCACCGCGGAGACGCAGAGAACGCAGAGTTCTCGCAGAGTTTTACTTTTTCCTCTGCGCTGCCTCTGCGAACTCAGCGCCTCTGCGGTGAAAAAAGAATTCAGCGAAGCTCGCGTGGGAAAATTGCTTCGATCCTTATTTTTGCTTTTCTGTTTTCGGCGAATGCGTTTGCCCAGCGGGCGACCGGCTCCATTTCCGGGCGAGTTGTGACCGAAGACGGCCAGCCAATTCCTTACGCCAAGGTCAACATTGTTGGCGTCGGGGGCGGAGTCAAAAAAGCGATGTCCGGGCGAATGGCAATCGTCACCGATGAACAAGGCAATTTCACCGCCGACAAACTCGATCCGATTTCATATTCAATCACGGCCACTGCACCGGGATATGTCGTGTTGCCAAACGATAAAGTCGCCGGACAATTCGGCACAAGCACGGCGAAATATTCCCGTGTGGGTGATGCGGTCACCGTCCGTATGCAACGCGGCGGAGTCATCACCGGGCGCGTGGTGAATGCCGCTGGCGAACCGGTCATCGGCATCAATGTCGAAGCTTCACGCGTGCGCGACGAAACCGGAAAGCGAGTCACCGAACAAACCAACATGAACGAAATGGGACTCGGTCGCCAAACGGATGATCGTGGCGTGTATCGAATTTACGGATTGGCTCCGGGGGCTTATGTCGTCAATGTCGGCGCGGGAAGTCTTGGCTTTTCGATGAAGCCAACGCCGTTTGCCGGGCGTGCGAAGATTTTTTATCCGTCGGCCACGCGCGATACCGCTGTTGAAGTCACGGTTCGCAGCGGAGAAGAAGCCAACGGCATAGACATTCGGTATCGCGTCGAACGCGGCGCGGCGCTCAGCGGCAAAGTCACAGGCGCGCCAAGCGGTGGGCAACCGGGATTGGCGGCGACGGTCGTGATTCTGACCAAAGCGGGAACGGATACGTTGATTGGAACTTCCGTTGTTCTTCCGGTTGGTGACAACACCGGTTATTCGTTTTACGGGTTGCCAAATGGCGAATACGAAGCGATAGCGACGCAACC
>JAEUQP010000527.1 GCA_016789645.1 Acidobacteriota bacterium
GGCTTGGTTTTTTGCCAGGATTTTTGGAGGGGTTTATCCGACCATTTCGGAATAAAAGATTCGTTCGGGTTAAACTGATTGAAAAACTGAATCGCGTTGAAAGCGGCTCCGGCGGCAACCGACAATCCTTTTTCGAAGTACTTGATTGGTTTCATAGCTCTCCTCGTAAACTACTTCAAGATAATTAGTTTTGAATTTTGAGCGTGCTGCATAAAGGCACACATTTGTTTAAGTCAACTTCGCTTAGCCTCATTGCTATGCTAGGTTGGCCGATCAGTTTTTCCGAAAAAAGCGGACATTGACCGGACGTGAAACTCACAGATGACTGCTTGATGATTAATTAAAAGGGTAATTCTTCAACTTTCAACAATCAGCACGCTGCGTGCCAGTATGTCGAAATCAGAGAAAAATAGATTGGCCTTCAGGGGGAAAGTGGTACACCAAGTTGCTAAAGTGTTGAGCAGACTCAATAAAGGTTCCTACTGAAGAAAAATGATCAGTTGAGAAAATATTTGGTTGGAACGAGCAAAACGCGAAATGGCCAGCTTTTCTAAAAAATAGGAAATTCGATCTGAGTCAAAACGGAGTTAATGAGATGATTGAGGATAAATGTGAGTCAAAACGGCCATCAAGGGTTCTCAAGGTAGAAAAGAGCGAGTTGAAATGACCGAAACGCTGAGGAAGTGAATGACACGAGGGACCCACACTAGCCGGTAATGCGGCCAAAGTTGGCTGTATCAAACGCACCAAGATCGCCAAACGCAAAGTTGGCTTGGTTGAAAGTGTCGTGGAGATTAGAGCGGGCCCGGTTTGACCGTTGCGCTGGTCGCTTGTCCGCGATTGTTGGCCGTTATGCTCAACAGGTTCAGATTGATGAAAAAGTCGCCAGAAGCGGTTTTGAAGATTCCAGCGATGTTATTTCATTTCAATGCCTCGAAAAGCTGGCGCGCCAATTTGGGATCGAGTTTTTCTAACGCCTCGGCTTGTTCTTGAGCGCTGTAACGGTCGCCAATTTCCAGATAGGCCAGGCCAAGTTGGTAGCGCGCTGAGGCCAGATTAGGTTGAAGTTGAAGTGCCCGTTTGAAAGCCGCGATCGCTTCCTTGAATTGTTTCAGTTGCATGTGCGAAGACCCCATCAGAAACGTGGTCATTGGAGCATCCGGCTTACTTTTGAGGACTTCCTGGTAAGCGGCAATCGCTTCTTTGTGGCGATTCTGATCGGCAAGCTGACTGCCCAGATTCAGCCAGGCATCAGGTCGTTTAGGATTCAACTTGACGGCTTGTCGAAAGGCTTCCGTTGCTTCTTCATTGCGCGCGATTTCTCCGCAGGCAATGCCAAGAGCCAGAAACAAATCGTAGTTTGTCGGATCGAGTTGCGTTAAGCGTTGATACAAAGTGATTGCCGCTTCATATTTGCCAATGCTGTCGTACATTTGCGCCAGTCGCAGCAAAGCATCGCGGTCGTTTGGATTGCGCCGGACTTTTTCTTCCAGTGGCGTCAAATCCGGGTTGCGAGGTGCCCGAAGCGCACTTGCCAGCGTCTGTTGGATGTCAGCGTCCTTCGGGTTGAGTTGGGCGGCTGTTTGCAAAACCGGGATGGCTTCATCGGTTCGACGTAAACTCATGAGCAAAAACCCCAATGCTTTGAAGGCTTCGGCGCTGTTTGGGTTCAGACGCGTCACTTGCCGGAAAGCTTCAATGGCTTCGTTGCGCCGTTTCAATTCCCAATACGCCGAGCCAAGCAGTTGATAGGAACTCGCATCATTGGGGGCAAGCTTGGCCAGTTGCTGGGCTGCCGTCAGTGCCGTATCAAAGCGTTTGAGCTTCAAATAAATATCCGCCAGGGCGTTGTAGCCATGATGAAAAGCGGGATCGAGTTTGACGGCCTGCTCGAACGCTTCCGCGCTTTCCGCCAGTTGTCCCAGCCTGTAAAGCGCATAACCGAGATGATGAAACACATTGCGGTTGGCTTCTTTCAACACAATCAGGCGGCGGTATGCCGGGATTGCTTCCTTATACTTTTCCTGCCGCAGATAACATTCCGCCAGATGAAATTGCGCTTGCGAATTGGTTGGTTCCAGTTCAATAGCCCGTTGGAAATGCTCTTCTGCCATCTCAAATCTATTTTGGGAAACCAATTCCAACCCGCGAAGGTAATGTTGATTCGCGGACATTGGTTGAGGTTTGGCCGCGCGAAGTGCTTCCACGGGTTTGCCCAGTTGGTTGTAAGCAAACACCAGCGAATCGCGTATGGGCATATTCGGGTTCAGTCGCAATGCTTCTTCCAGGGACCTGGCCGCTTCGGAAAATTTGCCCTGTTGCAGGTATATCTGGCCGAGTGAAGCATGAGCTTCCGCCAAAGTCGGGCTGAACTGAATCGCTTGGCCAAACGATTTGATCGCAGCGTCGAAATCGCCACGATGCGCGTGAACGACGCCGACTTGCAAATGTGCCAGTGCAAACCTGGGGAAGATCTGAAGCGCTTTTTGGTAAGACTCCATCGCTTCCTGCCAACGATCGGCTTGCTGATGTTCCAGGCCTTGATTCAGATATTCGACGTATTTCGGTATTGGTGCCGATTCGGAAGGAGTTTGCGCTGCCGCAACTGCTGTAATGGCTAGAGAAGCACAACTGACTGTTAAGACGGCAAATATGAGGAATAGCTTTTTCATGCTAAGGCGCACCTCGATTGGGAAACAAGCGGCGGCGTAGAGCGGGGATTCGCCGTCAGGCATTGGGCGCCACAAATCATATAGAGATTGCTCTACGAAGCAACACCGATTTTGGATGGCAGGTAAAAATAGCAAAACCGGTTTGGCCAGCTTTTCAAGGAGAGGCTGACCAAACCGGTTTTAGGAAACCACCAGAGGCTGTTTTAGCAGCCCGGTGGGAAGACCGGCAGAACATAGCTTGCCGCGCCGGACAAGGTCAGTTTATGCAGGTTATGGCCTTGGTTGAAGGCTCCTGCGCTGCTCGCCGAGTTTGCGTTGTAATTGATCGCCGCGCCTGTGATGCCGATCGCTCCGGTTTGATTGAACAACTTCAACCAGCCGGTGCGACCCGCGGGAATGAACGTCTCGAAGCGAGGCGTGATGCGCGGGAAGTTGTTCGTCAAGGTCGAACGCAATTGGCAACCGCCCGTTACGTTGAAGCTCAGGGCATTTTCGTTGTCGTCGTAAAGGATGCCGAACAGCGTTCCGAGCGACGCGGCTCCGATGCCCAGATTGCCGCCGATACGATTGACGATCAACAAGGTGTCGTTGCCATCGGCTCGCGATCCGACGTTCGACAATGCCAACGCCGCAGCCGTTCGATTGTAACTGACGCCATCGAAATTGAGGGTCGCAGTTACTGCGTTCTGATCGCACGCTGGCAAACCGCCCGGAAGCGCCGAATAGGCTTCGGCTCCCAGATTGGCGGCGTGACCACTGCCGAACTTCACGTATTCATCGCCGATCAGATAATTGAAGTTGATCGGACAGCCGCGCAAATCGGTTGCCACGGCAACGATGTATCCGGTTGTTCCGGGATCGAGGTCGGACATCAGGAAGCTGGTTGTCTGGTTCGCTGTCAAGCAAAGGTAACTGTCTGCGACTGAACAGTTATTGCCATCCACGAAGAACAAGTGAACCGTTGAGGACAACTGCGGATGCGTGTTTGTCAACGACACACGGGTGTTTTGTGTGTTCGGCGTCGAAACGCTCGACGTGTAGATGTTGTAAATCAACACCGAACCCGCCGATTGATCGCTGGCTTCGGATCGCGCCGGGAATGGATTTCCCGGGCCGACCGCTGGGCAATCCACCACGTCGCAAGCCGAGAACGCGAACGGAATTCCGCCGTTGAAGCTGACGGAGTTGTTGGTGCAAACCTGCTGGCCGGTCTGAGCCAGGTCGCTGACCTGAGTCAGGTAACTGATCGCTACCGTCTGGCCGGGTGACAGGGTTCCAGTGTACGTCATATTTCCATTGGTCACGGTGCAAGTGCCGATGTTGGGCGTCACCGTGCAACTGGCAGGAACTCCGACCAGATTGGTGAAGTTCGTTGTGTTGTTGATGGATTGATTGACGTTGCCGTTGTTGCTGATGTTCAGCGTCGCTCGCACCTGATTGCCGGGGCCTGTACAGGCCAGCGGATCCGTTACGGACGCGCTGACTCGGTTGACCGTTACGCGGAACGCGCACGTCTGATTGCCGATGCTGCTGGAACAACTGACCGTGGTCACGCCGACGTTGAAGGACGATCCGGACGGCGGCGAACAGGTGATCGTTCCGCAATTGCCATTCGGTGTTGGCAGGGAATACGTCACCGTCGTCGAATTGCCGGTTGTGCCGACGAAAATATCCGTCGGGCAAGTGATTCCCGTGCAAGTGATGACCGTCACCGTGAACGAACAGGTCGCCGTGCGGTTGGACGCATCCGTCGCCGTGCAAGTCACCGTCGTCGTGCCTAACGGGAAGTTCGACCCCGAAGCCGGAACGCACGCGGTCGTTACTCCCGGACAGTTATCGCTGGCAGTGGGCGCAGGATAGGTCACCGCCACCGGGTTTCCATCCAAAGACGTCGCCGACTGATTCGTCGGACACGAAATGGTCGGATTCTGATTGTCGTTGACCGTCACGGTGAAGGAGCAGGAGGCGGTGTTGTTGGAAGCATCCGTCGCCGTGCAGGTCACCGTCGTTACGCCTCTCTGGAAGGTTGAACCCGAAGCGGGCGAGCAGGTCGCTGTTGCTCCCGGGCAGTTATCCGTTGGTGTAGGCGTTGCGTACGTCGCCACTGCCGAACAAAGTCCCGGAGCCGTATTGAGCGTAATGTTCGTTGGGCAGGTGATGCTCGGATTTTGCGTGTCGTTGACGCGCACCGTGAAGGTGCAGGTCGCGGTGTTGTTGGACACATCCGTCGCCGTGCAGGTGACCGTCGTTGTTCCCACTGCGAAGGTTGAACCGGAGGCAGGCGTACACGACGCCGTCGCTCCCGGACAGTTATCCGTCGGCGTTGGAGTGGTGTAAGTCGCCACCGCCGAACATTGACCCGCCGCTGCACTGACGATGACATTGGTCGGACAGGTGATCGCAGGGTTCTGGTTGTCGTTGACCGTCACGGTGAAGGTACACATCGCCATGTTGTTGGAGGCATCCTTGGCGGTGCAAGTCACAGTCGTCACGCCTCTGGGGAAGCTCGACCCGGTGTTGGGCGAACAGGTCACCGTCGGATTCGGACAATTATCCGAAGCCGTCGGCACGGTGTAGCTCACGTTCGCGGCGCAGGTGTTTGGCGCGGTGTTGGTGACAATGTTGGTCGGACAGGTCAGCGTCGGATTCTGGTTGTCGTTGACCGTCACGGTGAAGGAGCAGGAGGCGGTGCGATTGGAGGCATCCGTCGCCGTGCAGGTCACCGTCGTCGTGCCGACGCTGAAGGTCGAGCCGGTGTTCGGCACGCAAGCTACCGTCGCTCCCGGGCAGTTGTCCGACGCCGTCGGCACCGTGTAGCTCACCACTGCCGAGCATTGGCCGGTCGCCGCGTTGGTCGTGATGTTCGTCGGACAGGTCAAGGTCGGGTTTTGCGTATCCACGACCGTCACCGTGAAGTTGCAGGTCGCGGTATTGTTGGACGCATCCGTCGCCGTGCAAGTGACGGTCGTTGTTCCCACTGCGAAGGTTGAACCGGAGGCAGGCATACACGACGCCGTCGCTCCCGGACAGTTATCCGTCGGCGTTGGAGTGGTGTAAGTCGCTACCGCCGAACATTGGCCGGACGCCGCATTCACGCTGACATTGGTCGGACAGGTGATCGCAGGATTCTGGGTGTCGTTGACCGTCACGGTGAAGGTACACATCGCCATGTTGTTGGAGGCATCCTTGGCGGTGCAGGTCACGGTGGTCACGCCTCTGGGGAAGCTCGACCCGGTGTTCGGCGAACAGGTCACCGTCGGATTCGGACAATTATCCGAAGCCGTCGGC
>JAEUQP010000291.1 GCA_016789645.1 Acidobacteriota bacterium
GGAATTTTTGACCGTCAAGATTTACGGTATACGAATGATCGCCGCCGCCGGGGAAAGCGCTCCGCCGCCGACCGCTACACCAACGCCTTCCAGCAGCGGTTTGCCGGTGATGAAAGTCATGAGCTGTTGTCACCCTTCGGAAGAAACCGAAGTTGCTCCGCCTGAAGAAGACTCCGATTCCAGTTGTTGCGCAACGCCCGAAAGCAAACCGAAAAAATATCCCGGGCGCGGCGCAGCCTCTGGCTTGATCAAAGGCTTGAAAGGCGAATATCCCTTCGATGGTTCGCAATTTCCCCGCCTGCCGTGGGGCGGTTCGGCGGTTGCGCCCGCCGACATTCAATTCATTTCTGACTGGATTGACGACGGTTGTCCCGGCGAAGACGTTCCGCGCGCCGATGTCGAAGTCATTGAATCGCTGATTGCTGCGCGCGCTCGCGGCGACGCCGATCATCCGGTTTCGCCGCGCTCCCTCAACGACCATCGTCACGAATCCGGCACAATCAAAGCGCGCAAAAACATCGCCTTCCTGACGCCGGATGAACTGACGCGCTTCCGCAACGCCATCGTGCAAATGCGGAAGTTCGACAAATTCTTTCAGGACGAACGCAGTTTCAATTACTGGGCACGCATTCACGCCAATTCCTGCCAACACGGTTGGGAAGAATTTCTGACCTGGCATCGCGCCTATCTATATTTTTTCGAGCTGCAAATTCAGGATGTTGATCCGACCGTCACGCTGCCGTATTGGGATTGGACGTGGGGCAAAGACACCAAAGCCGATGAAGCCGACGTCCAGGCTTCGATTCTGGACATGAATTCGAATGCGACGCTGGACAATGGCATCATCCCAATTCCCTACCGTTGCTGGATCACAACTGACGGAATTGAAAATCTGAAAAAGACCGGCTTGGTTTCCGCCGACGACCTGAAGAAGCTGCAAAAGATCGTTTACGATCCGAAACAGCCGGACACGACGACATACAATTCCGGGAATCGGCTGTTTCTCGGCGCAGGTATTCCGTACGGCAAAAATCCCTCCAGTGACAACGCCATCATCGCCGAATTGCTGAAGATCAATCCGCTGTGGCACCGGTTTCGCTGGCCGGGTGGAAATTCCGGCTTGATCTTCGAAGCCTATCCGACGCCGCATGACATCGAAAACATTTTGGCCATTCCGAACTTCTTCCAGTTTGGCAGCGGCCCCAGCAACAATCACTTTTTCGGTGCAGTCGAAAACATTCATAACCTGCTGCACAACTTTTCCGGCGGAGCCAATCCGGCTTTCGATCAAAACAATCCCAACAATCCGAACGAACCGCAAACCGGCGACATGGTTTCGCCCGGCACGACGGCGTTCGATCCGATTTTCTGGGGCCACCATTCCAACGTAGACCGGTTGTGGTGGGAATGGCAGCAGCTTCACCCGAATATCAACCCGGACAATTTGCAGGCGATTTTGCCTCCGTGGACGATGACCGTCGCCGACACAATGAACATTTCCCGGCTGGGATATGAATACGTTTTGTCGTCGCACCTGTACGAAACCAACAACGAAGTTCCGATCGAACGATTCAAATCGGCCAAGGCGGGCGTGCATCCACAAGTTCTGACGCAACACAGCCGCGCCGAAATCCGGCTGCATAACGTGCAGTATTCGGTCAACGGCGGCACGTTCATTCGCGTGTTTCTGAATTCGCCGAACGCCGATGTGAACACGCCGATCAAAGGCAACGACCATTACGTTGGCCAGTTGCAATTGTTTTCCGGCGGTTGCATTGGCGGTCCCGGGCATTGCGATCCGCCGCCGGATTCAAAACGCAAGTTCGACCAGCGCCCGCGCCATCGCAAAACACCATTCAACATCAAGCTGGATGCCACCGACACCGTCGCCCGATTGAAGGCGGCGGGCGAAACCGATCTGCACATCAATCTGATCGTGCTGGATTTGGCTGGACGACAAAAAAGCGATTCGCTGTGGCTGGACGCCGTTTCGCTGAACTTCATTGATTGATTCAGTTCGCGGTTCACAGTTGGCAGTTCGCTGTTTTGAACCTGTGCCTTTGCTGCGAACTGTGAACCGTGAACTGCGAACTTTTTGAGGACTTCCCTATGGCTGCGAAATTCAAAATTCATCCCGCAATTGGAATTGCCCGCGTCGGCAACAGCACCAGCGGATTTTATCTGGCTCCGGAATCGCCCGGAGCGCTGCCCATCGCCTGCGATCAAAATGGCGTGACGACCATCGGCAAGGACGGCCAGGAAGCCGTCATCACCAATTTCAAAGACAGCAGCGGAGCCGTGTATCGGCAAGGCGCGCGGTTTCGCGTGTATGTGTACGACGAAGCCAATCCGGCGGGACGCGAACTGAAGCTCGGCGATCAAATGCAGTTCGTGGCGCCGAAAACCGGCCTGCTGCAAATGGGCGAAGTCACCGACATCACCTGGACGGTGTATCTGGCAAACAAAAAATCCAGTTGGTACGAGTTTCAACAACTGGAAGGCGAACACGGATATTCCGCGGCGCATCCGCTCAGAAACGCCAGCATCACCGACGCAGGCGAACGCCAACGGCTCATCATTGATCCGGGGCCGCAAACGGTGAATTCCAAAACCGCTTCGGCGCAATTCGCGCAAGGCCAGAACAGCACCGCGCAATCGTTTCCGCCGCCACTCGAACCATTTTCCATCACCACGCTCGGCGAATTGCTGGCAACGCAACAAACCACGTCGGACGGAAAATTCAACCGGCTGGTGGTGCTCGGCGGATACGGCAATTCCGGTTCGATGTTCAGCGGATTTGGCCAGCCCAGCATTCAAACTTATGCCAACAACGACGGCTGGTTCGACGACACTTCCGACGGGCCGGTGCTGGCCATCGTCAATTACGTTGTGCTGCAAAAAGACCCCAAAGACCCGAACAAATGGATCAAGACCCAACAAACCGGCAAAGCCGTCGTCGAAGGTTCGGCATGGGTGGTGGTCGGGTATCCGCGGTACGCGCCGCAGATTCAGGACATGATTACGATGGACGATCTGGTGTACGACCTGGCGATTCGCAAGCAGGCGTTCAACATCAACATTTACGGCATTGCTCCGTTTGACGGCAGCCAGAAAACTCCCGATCCGAACGACGCCGACGCCATGCAGTTCTGGCGAACGAACGCCAAATACAATCCCGATTATTACCCGTATTTCTGGCGAGACATCTGGCCGATTCTGCAACGTCCGAACCAGTATCAATGGCTGCTGGATTTTGAAGCATGGCAAGGCGGCGATCCGCACAACACCGGCCCCGGCGGCAACCTGGATCAACAGGCGCTTTCGATTCCGCCGTACAGCGGCGAAAACCCGGACGAACAGTTGTATCGTCGCCAGCAACGCGAATTCATCTACAACATCCTCAGAAAACCCGGTCAGGAAAACCGGCTGACCGTGCCGTCGAATCCGCGCATGCCGTCGTATTTGCCGCACGCCATGCCGTTGCTGTGCGGAGACAATCCCATCACCAACGACATCGTTTCCAAGTTTTTGCGATTGACCGACACCCAGTTGTTCTTTCTGCACCAGTGGAAAGAAGGCAAGTTCATCAACGAACAAACCGAAGACATCACGGTCGAATCGTTGTATCCGACCTCGGCGTCACCGACCGGCGTCCAACTGGATCGCGGCGTGTTGAGCAACGCTTTGGGCGGCGCGTTTTGTCCGGGAGCCGAAACCACCTGGATCATTCGCAATCCGGCGATTTTCGCCGCGCCGTATCGCATCCACAGCAAGCTGCAAATCAATCGCGTCACGAACCAGATCAACCTGAACGAAGTCACGCCAGGCAGTTTAAGCCAGCCCGCCGTCGTGTCCGGCGCGGACGACACGTATTCCATCGCCGAAGGCATGGAACCGGGCGACATCACCAAATACAGCGGCGTTCCCTGGCAATCGGATTTCAACGAATGTTCGACGCAGGACATCAGCATCAGTTACGAACAATGGAATCAGATTTACCCTGACAGCGTGGGCGACCCGGCTGTGCCCGACACGTATTCGGTGTATTGGTGGCCGTCGCATCGTCCGATGGGCGTGTACCAACCGGTTCCGCCGCTGGTTCCCGGCGCAACGCAACCGCCGGACAATTACCTCGGAGTGAAATGGACACCGAACATTCCGCAATCGTATGCGGGCGATTTGATAATGGTCAGCGCCTGGAAATCGCTGGGCTTCGTCAAAGACAACCCCTTCGCCACGCCGACCAACGGCGCTCCGGCGTATGTGCAGGTCGAAGCCGATTAAAGCTAACCGCAAGGAGACCCCATGAGCGACCAAGCAAACACAATGGCAAACGCATTGACCAACGTGCTGGTGGGCACGTGGACGTATCGCAGCTTTCTCAACGATCCCGATGTTTCGACGCCGTTCAACAACCTGGAATTTGGACGCGGCAACATTCGCATTGATCCGTCACCGATGAACGAATTCGCCGGATTGATTTACGGCCCCGGCTGGCAATTGGCGCTGACAGGTTCCACCAACTGGGGCAATCCCTTCACCGTGCGCTTTCAGGGCAAAGGTGTCGTAGGCGGCGAAGAATGGATTTACGACTATCTGGGGTATGTGACCTTGCCGTGGCCGAACGGCATCAATCAACGCCCGGCGATTGTCGGAACGATTGTTCGCACGATTCCGCATTCCAGCGGCAATGGCGGCACGGCTCCGGCAGGCGTCGTCTGTTCGTGGATCGCCGTCAGACAGGACGATTAACTCAAAACCATTACGCATTAACCATTGGCCATTAACCATTATCGGGCAGGTAAAGACAGATCTTTTCCCTGACCAATAATGGGCAATGCGTAATGGTTAATGGGCAATTGTGAATTCTCGAAATGCTTTTTCATTACGACATAGCAATTCTGGGCGGCGGGCCGGCTGGCTCGGCGGTCGCATTGTCGCTGCGAAAACAGGCGCCGGAATTGTCCATCATCATCATCGAAAGCTCCGCGTACGACCGGCAACGCATCGGCGAAACCTTGCCGCCGACGGTGCAACCGCTGCTCAAACAGTTGGGCGTGTGGGAAACGTTTCTGGCGGAAGCGCATCTGCCTGCGTACGGAACCTGTGCGGCCTGGGGCAGCGAACAACTGGAAAACAACGAATTTCTGTACAGCCAGCACGGCAGAGGTTGGCATCTGGATCGCAAACGGTTTGACGCCATGCTGGCGCGCGAAGCTGAACGTCGCGGCGTCGCGTTGCTGACTTCTTCGACGCTCAAGCACAGCGACAAACTCGGCGACGAATGGCTGCTGACTGTTCGCAGTGTCAGTAGCCCGACCGTGAGGGAGGGTTTTGGCTTTACGGTTAAAGCCCTTGCTGACGCGCGGGCTACTGACACCAACAAGGAGCTTTCGATCTCGGCAAAATTCGTTGTGGATGCGACGGGCAAAACGGCTGCTTTCGCCACGCGACACGGAGCGCGCAAACAGTTGTTCGATCAGTTGCTGGGCGCGTTTGTCTTTTTCAACTGCGATGCCGCGGACACGTTCACGATGGTCGAAGCCTGCGAAGACGGCTGGTGGTACTCGGCGCTGCTGCCCGAAGCCGGAATGGTCGCCGCCTGGATGAGCGACGCCGATGTCATCAAACAGCGCAGCGTGAAAGACCCTGCCTGCTGGTTTGAACAGTTGCAAAAAACAACGCACACCAAACGTCGTTTGCTGCCTGCCGAACCGCTCGATGTTCCGAC
>JAEUQP010000519.1 GCA_016789645.1 Acidobacteriota bacterium
ACCGTAACACGAACCAATCAGGTTGGAACAAACGACAAAATCACGTTCCAGGTCAAACACGCCTTCGGGGTTGTCCGGCGATTGAAACAATTGCGCCCACCAATCCGCCGCACGCGCCGAACCGCTCAGCGCGTGACACACCAGAATCGCGTTGTCTTGGCGTTCGTTCAGTTTGCCATACACTGCGTAATGCAGCGTGACGGGTTGCAACGATCCGCCGGAAATCAGTTGAAAAGGTTGATTGGTGGCGAAGATGAAATCGCCTTCGTAAGTTGGCTGGATCACTTCAGACATAGTGAAAAATCAAATCCACGAAGTTCGGCGAAGAGAACGGCAAAAACCAAAACAGGATTCACGGGATTCGTTTCAGGATGAACAGGATTGACTCCTTATTCTGTCAATCCTGAAAAAATCCTGCACGTCCTGTTTTGAAAAGCTTCGTGCTTCTTCGTGTCCTTCGTGGATTTATTTCCTCAGACTTAAGCAGCAGCTTTCAGCGCTTGGTCAATGTCGGCGATGATGTCGCGGATGTCTTCGATGCCGACGGACAAACGCACCAATCCGGGCGTGACGCCGGTCGAAGCCTGCTCTTCCTGGCTCAACTGCGAATGCGTCGTCGAAGCCGGATGAATCACCAGCGATTTGGCGTCGCCGATATTCGCCAGCAAGCTGAACAGTTTCGTCGAGTTGATGAACTTCTTGCCAGCTTCCAATCCGCCGCGAATGTTGAAGGTCACGAGCGCGCCTGCGCCGTTCGGCATGTATTTCTGCACGCGCGCGTGGTACGGACTGGATTCCAGACCGGCGTAATTCACCGATTCGACTTGCGGATGTTTCGCCAAGTGTTGCGCCACAGCCAAAGCGTTTTGCGAATGCCGCTCCATGCGCAAGTGCAAGGTTTCGGCTCCCTGCAAAATCAGGAACGCGTTGAACGGCGACAAACACGCGCCGATGTCGCGCAATCCTTCGACGCGGCATTTCAAGATGAACGCCAGCGGCCCAAAGGCATCGGCGTACACCAATCCGTGGTACGACGGATCAGGTGTCGTAAAGCCCGGAAAACGTCCCGACGCTTTCCAGTCGAATTTGCCCGCATCCACAATGCAACCGCCAATCGAAGTGCCATGCCCGCCGACAAATTTCGTCAACGAATGAACGACAATGTCGGCTCCGTGTTCAATCGGGCGGCACAACGCAGGCGAAGGCGTCGTGTTATCAATCATCAACGGCAAGCCATGTTCGTGCGCAACCTTCGCCAGCCGTTCAATGTCCACAATGTCCAGCTTCGGATTGCCTACGGTTTCGGTGTAAATGGCCTTGGTTTTGTCGTTGATCGCCGCGCGCAACCCGGCTTCGTCTTCGGCGTCTACGAACCGAACAGTGATGCCCAGCTTCGGCAATGTGTAATGAAACAGGTTGTAGGTTCCGCCGTACAGCGAAGTCGTCGAAACAATTTCATCGCCGGCATTGGCCAAAGTCAGAATCGCCAGCGTTTCCGCCGCCTGCCCCGAAGACAAACACAACGC
>JAEUQP010000587.1 GCA_016789645.1 Acidobacteriota bacterium
CGATCATCGAAAGACGCATGCTACGCCACTGATCGTTCGCAGTGGCAATCGCGACGAATTGATTACCAACGGTTGGGAAACCGTCGTCGCTTACGATCCGGCCACTGGCAAAGAATTGTGGAACTGCGAAGGCGTCAAAGGTTGGGGCATTCCCAGTCCTGTGGCCAATAACGAAATGGTGTTTATGGCGGCGGGGTATCCCAACAAACGCGCGATGGGCATCAAATACGGCGGCACAGGCAACGTCACCGGCACTCAAAATCTGGTCTGGAGTTACGACAAAGGCACTGCGTATGTCGCCTCGCCGATTTTGTACGGCGATTACCTGTACCTGATCAGCGACAAAGGCATTTTGACCTGCATCGAAGCCAAAACCGGCAAAATCACTTACGAAGGCGGCAGAGTTCCCATTCCGGCCAGTTTCAGCGCGTCGCCTGTGGCGTTTGACGGCAAGCTGTTTTTGACCAGCGAAGACGGCGACACTTTCGTCATCAAAGCCGGGCCAACGCATGAAGTGCTGGGCACGAATTCGCTGGATGAACCGGTGCTGGCTTCGCCCGCCATTGCCGCCGGAAAGATTTTCATTCGCGGCGAAAAGCATCTGTACTGCATTGGGAACGCTGGCAGCAAATAACTCGCAAAAGGAGAGAGTTGGATGGGAGCGCAGGAATTCAATCTCGACAATCTACGTGTAGTGCTGGAACGAACGCCGTCGGTGTTGATTGCCTGGCTGAGTGACTTGCCGGAAGAGTTCATCCGTGCGACAGAAGGCGAAGGAACCTGGTCGCCGTACGATGTCCTCGGGCATCTGATTCACGGCGAGCGTGCGGATTGGATTCCGCGAGCACGCCACATTTTGGCTGGCGAAACGCGGCCTTTCGATCCGTTTGACCGCGAGGCACAGTTTGCGGAAAGCGCAGGCGCGTCGTTGGCGCAATTGCTGGAAGAATTCACCGTGCTTCGGCGGGAAAGCCTGACGGCGTTGGATGAATTCCATTTGACGGAAGACGACCTGAATCGCACAGGCCAGCATCCGGCATTCGGAACAGTGACGCTGGCGCAATTGCTGGCGACATGGATGGTTCACGATCTCGATCATCTGGTGCAAATCGCCCGAACGATTGCCAAAACTCAAAGCACGAATGTCGGGCCGTGGAGCGCCTACTTATCCGTGCTGCGCGATCGGCGATGAAAATTTTCTGGAAGCCACAGCATCGGATGGCATCTGGAAGTTAGCTTAGCAACGCCTTCAGCAGGTGGCCGTGAACGTCGGTCAGCCGCCGATTCGTTCCGTTGTGGTAATAGGTCAGGCGTTCGTGATCCAGCCCCAACAAGTTCAGCACCGTCGCGTAAAAGTCATACACCGTTGCCACGTTTTCCACTGCTCGACGCCCAAAGTCATCCGTCGCGCCGTAACTGATGCCGCCTTTGACACCCGCGCCCATCATCCACAACGTAAATCCATCGGGATTGTGATCGCGTCCGGCGGAACCTTCCTGATGCGTAGGCATGCGACCAAATTCCGTCGTCCATATCACCAGCACGTCTTTCAACATTCCGCGCTGTTTCAAA
>JAEUQP010000588.1 GCA_016789645.1 Acidobacteriota bacterium
TCGGCGCGCGTAAAGGCTTCGATCCTTCTGACCGTGAGGCGCTTTCGATGTGGAACACTGCGCTGGAAACCGTGTTTTTCAACAAAATGATTTCCAGCATGCGCGAATTTTTCATCGCCGTCAGCATCATCACGCTGGCGCTGGGCGGCATTGGTGTAATGAACATCATGCTGATTTCGGTCAAAGAGCGAACGAAGGAAATCGGCATTCGCAAAGCACTAGGCGCAACTTCTGGCAATGTGCTACGCCAATTTTTCAGCGAGGGCTTACTGCTGACGCTGCTGAGCGGAACCATCGGTTTAGGTATCGGTATCGGCCTTTGCAAACTGGTCAACATGCTGCCGCTGCCGATGCGATTTTCAGGAATGATTATTACCTGGCAAACGGCGGCGTTTTCCGTCTGCATTTTGGCTCTGATCGGAATCGCGGCAGCGATGTATCCGGCCCGTCGCGCGGCGGAAATGGTTCCCATCGAAGCATTACGTTACGAAATGTGAAGCTATGATTCTCAAAGAAGTCTTCTTACAAGCCATTCAAGCCCTGGTCGGGCATCGCATTCGCGCCGCGATGACGATGACTGGAATCGCCTGGGGCATTGTCGCCGTCGTCTTGTTGATGGCGTATGGCAATGGGTTTCACAACGCCATTGAAGTCGGATTCCGGCGTGCATTCAGCAACGGCACGGTTGTCATCTGGAATGGCCAGACCAGCATGCAAGCTGGCGGAGAACGCGCTGGCCGCCGCATTCGGTTGAAAGAAGAAGACGTCGAACCGCTGCGGCAACTGGGCAACATCAAATATGTCAGCCCGGAATACGTCGAAGGCTTACCGCTCGCTTACGGCATCAAACAGACATCGTCCAATGTGCGCGGCGTCGCTCCGGAATATGCGGAAATGCGAAGCGAAGTGCCGGAATTCGGTCGTTTCATCAACGCCGAGGACGTGGAAAAACAACGTCGCGTCGTATTCCTGGGATCGGAAGTCGCCAAGAAGCTTTTCGGTAATGCGCCCGCCGTCGGCGAAACCATTCGCATCAGCGGATTGACCTTTGAAGTTATCGGCGTGTTGACTCAGAAAGTCAGCTTTTCCAACTATTATTCGCCGGACAAATACTGCGCCTTCATTCCTTACACCACCGTCAAACAGCTCTGGAGCCAGGATTATGTGGACAACCTGGTGATTCAAACCATGAGTCCGTCCACGCACTTTCAGGCGTTAAAACAAGTCCGCGAAGTTCTGGCGGCACGACACAATTTCAACCCGAAAGACGAACGCGCGTTGAGTTTCAATGATTCGGTCGAAAACATGAAACAGATCAGCGGCATGACCGGCGGCCTGAAAATCATTCTGAGCTTCATTGGCGCCTTAACCCTGATGATCGGCGGCATCGGCGTAATGAACATCATGCTGGTTTCGGTCACGGAACGAACGCGCGAAATCGGCGTACGCAAAGCTTTGGGCGCCAAACGCCGTCACATTCTTTTTCAGTTTATTCTGGAAGCGTTGGTCATCACCTTTCTCGGCGGCTTGTTGGGTATCGCGCTGTCGTGGCTGGTGGTCACGATTGCCGGACATCGCCCCTTCCTGGCCGATTTATTGGAAGACCCCACCAAACAAACAGACATTTTCCTGCTTCTCTCTGGCGACGTCATTTTCACAGCCACCGGAATTTTGATGATCGTTGGAATCTTCAGCGGGTTATGGCCTGCCCTGCGCGCCTCCAAAACTGACCCCATCGAATCGCTTCGTTATGAATAGCCAAAATTCGATGACGGGAATAATTCTCTCACCTTCGCGGATTCAACCAGCGAGGACGGCGTAAACGCGCGCCGCTTCTTCACAAAACAAAGGTGACCATAGCAACCCGGTGAGCTTCTCGTGAATGGAGCTTGCCGGGAATCTTTGGGAGAGAAAATCGTCATGGAATTGACCAAAGTCCAAACCATTCTAAGCTGGGCGCTGAGAATCGTCGTCGCAGTCATTTTGCTGCAAACCTTGTTTTTCAAATTCACCGCCGCCGAAGAATCGGTTTATATCTTTACGAATCTCGGCGCGGAACCGTGGGGGCGAATCGGTTCCGGCATTGTGGAATTGATTGCATCCGTCTTGTTGCTGACGCCGCGAACAATTTGGCTGGGCGCATTGTTGTCGCTGGGAACCATCAGCGGTGCAATCATGAGCCACCTGACCAAACTTGGCATACGGCTGACAGCAGTTGGCGATCACGGTGAACTTTTCGCCCTGGCCATTGTCGTTTTTGTTTGCAGCGCGATCGTACTGCTGCTGCATCGCCGCCAAATTCCCGTCATCGGCAAACGATTGTTCGGACAAGCCATGCAAAATTGAGCTGTTCTCCTTTGGTTTAGGTTGAGGGGTGATTGTAGACTCAGGGCGGCGCAACGCGCTTCAACCTGAGTCGTTTTTGTTTTCATTACCCAAAATCCGAACTATGAACAACACCATTTCCCGTCGCAGCTTTCTGGCCGGAACGATGGCTTCGCTGGCTGCCGTAACCACCACTCACGCCGCCGAACCCATCATAGACATTCACCAGCACACGCATTACTGGGGGCGCAACGACGAAGATTTGATTCGCCATCAACGCGCGCTCGGCGCGACAAAAACAATTTTGTTGCCCGCTGGCTCAAAATTCGGACTGGAAGCCGATTGTTACGGCAACGATTCCGTTTTGGCATTGGCCAAACAACATCCAAATGAATTTGTCTTTTTCGCCAACGAAGTCGCCGACTTGCCTGAAGCTCGCCCAGTCATCGAAAAATATCTGAAAGCCGGAGCCATTGGCATTGGCGAACAAAAATTTTTCGTGGACTGCGATTCCAAACACATCGAACTGATTGCCGCCCTGGCAAAAGATTACAACGTTCCGGTGCTGATGCATTTCCAGCACGGCAAATACAACACCGGCTACGAGCGATTCCATAAAGTGCTGGAAAAATTTCCGCGCGTGAATTTCATCGGCCACGCACAAACGTTTTGGGGAAACATTGACCGCAACCACGACCAAGCTGTGCTCTATCCCAAAGGCAAATTGACTTCGGGCGGAATGACTGACCGCTGGTTGGCCGATTACGCGAACTTTTACGGTGACCTCTCGGCAGGTTCCGGTTTGAACGCCCTGCAACGCGACGAAGAGTTCACTAGGGACTTTTTCCGCCGCCACCAGAACAAATTGATGTACGGCAGCGATTGCCAGGACGAAACCACCAAAGACACTCGATGCAGCGGCATCAAATGCCTGGAAACCGTCAAACGGTTGGCCCCAACCAAGAAAATTGAGCGGAAATTGTTGTACGAAAACGCCCGGCGGGTGCTGAAGATCAAATAAGGCATCGTGGGTGTTATAGTGCGAGTATGCGGATCACGGAAATTTTTTATTCCATCCAGGGAGAATCTTCCTTTGCAGGATTGCCGTGCGTGTTCGTTCGTTTGACGTGGTGCAACTTGCGCTGTTCGTGGTGCGACAGCGAATACACCTTCACCGGCGGAACTGAAATGACCGTCGAAGACGTCATCACGCAGGTTCACGGGTACGGATGCAAGCTGGTTGAAATCACGGGCGGCGAACCGCTGGTGCAAAAACGCGAATGCACGGAACTGGTCACGCGGCTTTGCGACGAAGGATTCACGGTGCTGATCGAAACCGGCGGCGGATTGGATGCCAGCATTCTGGATGCAAGAGCGATCAAAATTCTGGATGTGAAATGCCCGGGCAGTGGTGAAGCTGAACGCAATTTCTGGCCGAATCTGGAACGGTTGAATCCGCAAGACGAGATCAAGTTTGTAATTAAAGACAGAACAGATTTCGATTTTGCCGTGGGAATCATTGAAAAGTACCGGCTCAACGAGCGCCAGCCGGAGGTTTTATTTTCCCCTGTCTGGGGAGCCGTCGAATTGAAAGCTTTGGCCGAATGGATTTTGCAATCCAAGGTTCACGGAAGAATGCAATTGCAGCTTCACAAATACATTTGGGGGCCAGACGTAAAAGGAGTTTGAAACCGAACCATGCTTGCTGTGGTCTTAACAAGTGGCGGAATGGACAGTTGCGTGACGACTGCCCTTGCCGCCCGGGAAAATGATGAACTTGGGCTGTTGCACGTCAGTTACGGCCAGCGAACCGAACGGCGGGAATTACAAGCGTTCAGCGACATTGCCGATTTTTATCAGGTTGACCGGCGACTGACGACCAGCATCGCGCATCTGGCGCAAATCGGTGGGTCGTCGCTAACAGACCGTAAGATCGAAGTCAGTCGGGCGAATCTGGAATCAACGGAAATTCCGACGTCATACGTGCCGTTTCGCAATGCGCATTTATTGGCAATTGCGACGAGTTGGGCGGAAGTGATCGGCGCAGGTCGTATTTACATTGGCGCAGTCGCCGAAGACAGTTCCGGTTATCCCGATTGCCGACCGGAGTTTTACCGGGCATTTGAACAACTGATTGAAGTTGGCACCAAACCGGAGACGACGATCAGAATTATGACGCCGGTCATCGGTTTGCGGAAAAGTGAAATTGCGCGTCGGGGAGTGGAGCTGGGCGCGCCGCTTCACCTGAGTTGGTCGTGTTACAAACGCGAAGATGTCGCGTGCGGCGAATGCGACAGTTGTGCGTTACGGTTGCGAGGTTTTCGCGAAGCCGGATTGAAGGACCCGATTCCTTATGCAACGGCAATTTGAATCGGTCACGAATTGAAATCTGATATTGCGGCGGCTAGAATTTAGCCGGTTTGATTCAACAGATTCATTATTGCAATCGAATTCCAGCAACAAGCTAAATCACGAGCGCCGAACGAGTGAACGGCAACAGGCGAAAAACACGTAGAACTACTCGTGCAACGTCTTCATCGTTTTCACATCAAATGCCGCGCTCAAAACGGCTATGGCAGTTACAAATAGTTTCAGAATCACACGGAGGACAAAATGAAGATCAAGAATCTTTTGTCGGCAATGATGGGCGGGGCGCTGTTGACGTTGATGTCGCTGAGCGCATTTGCTCAAGTTGGCCGCCTGGAAGGCGACGTCGTCAAAGCCGGAACTGGCGAACCAATTGCCGGCGCGGAAGTGCAAATCATCCGCACGGATATCAAGGGCAACTACCCAGTCAAAACGGACAAAAAAGGACACTTTCTGCACGCCGGAGTGCCGTTCGTCGGCACGTACACGGTGATTATTTCCGCCGAAGGCCACGAACCGGCATTTGCCAGTGGCATTCGCCCGGACAAAGAACCGCTCAAATTTGAGCTTCGTCCCGGTGACGGACGCAAGTTGACGTTGGAAGACACCAAAAAAGGTGCCGGTCCCGCCACTGCTGCTGGCGCGCCTCCGAAAATGAGCGAAGCCGAGAAGAAAAAGGCCGACGAAGAATACAAGAAAGCTGTCGCTGAGCGCGAAGAAGCCGAGAAATTCAACGCTTCAGTCGCCGTCATCAATGTCAAGCTGAAGGAAGGCAATGATGCGCTGGCCAAGAATGATTTCGGCGCGGCTATCACGGCGTTCAAGGATGCTGTCGCCGCCAACCCGACCATTCACATTTCGCATGGCAATCTGGCCATCGCCTATCAAAAACGCGCGGTTAAGCAATTCAACGAAGGCAACCGCGACGGTGCAAAACAGGATTTCCTGGATTCCATCGCCGCCTGTACCAAAGCGTTGGAAGGGCTGGAAGCACAGGAAAAAGACACCAAACAGAAAAACGATCCGGTGCAAAACAAAGCCAATCGTCGAACCTATTTGGTGGTGCGTGCCGAATCGGAAGCCATTCTTGGCGGAAAATACTTCGATGGCCCGCAAGCTGAGGCAGCCGTCAAAGATTACGATGCCGTTGCCGAGTTGACGGACGATCCGGTCAAGAAGAAAGAGTTTCCGGTTAAAGGCGCTAGAGTGCTGTTTGATGCCGGACAAACCGATGCTGCCATCGCCGCATTCCAGAAAATCCTGGACGCCGACAAAGACAACATCGAAGCCTGGCACGGAATCGGCTTGGCGTATGCCAATGCGGGCAAGTTCAAAGAATCAGCCGATTCTTTGCAAACGTTTGTCGAAAAAGCTCCGAACGATCCACGCGCTGCCGAAGCCAAAGCGGTCATCGCCGAACTGGTTCGCGGCAACAATCTGCCACCACCGAAATCGCTGGACGACGGTAAACGCAGAGGCGCCGCTCCCGCAAAGAAAAAACCATAGCTGAATTCATAGTTCCGCAATCGCAAAGAAAGGGCAGATCGTCACCGACCTGCCCTTTCCTTGTTTGAAACCAACATCTTCTCGAATCCTTCGGGTCGAATCCTTCGGG
>JAEUQP010000523.1 GCA_016789645.1 Acidobacteriota bacterium
CGTGGCGACGCTCGGAATTGTCTCTTGTTCCAAATCCATCAGGTTGGCGCCGGCTTTGGCTTCGATCAACGCCTTGCCAGTTTGCAACTCTTTCATCAACTCCGACACGCCCCAGCCCAACTCCGCTTCGGCTTTCAACAAACGCCCGGCGACGTGCAAGGCGAGCGGCAGGCACTCAATCGCATTGACCAGTTGCCGGCATTCATCGGGATGTGCGCTGAGAACCGCCGGCGCCAGACGCCCCAGCAACTCCAGGGCGCGTTCTTCGTTGAGCGCGGGCAGATTGTAAATCGCCTGTGCGGGCACGGAGAGACCGTTCGCTACCAGCGGCAACCGCGTTGTCACCAGCAGCGCGCAGTCGTTACCACGCGCCTGAGCGAACGGCGCGACGTGTTCGACTTCCCACACATCGTCCACCACCATCAGCAACCGCTTTTGCCGTAGCAGGCCGGACAGGCGCGTGGTTGCCTCTTTGAGCGTCGGTGCGCGCAAGATGTCGTCCGTTCCCAAGGCTCGCCCCCACGCAGCCATCTCCTGAATGAGCTTTGGGTCCGGCCCCATCGAAGCCCACAAAACGCCATCAGGGAAAGCCGTTCGCACATCTTCATCGTCGGCAAAGACCGTCGCCAGCGCCGTCTTGCCGATCCCCGGCCAACCACGCACGGCAGTCAGCACTTGCAGCGGCCCAGTCTCTTTTCCGGCTTGATAGATGCCGATCCGCGCTTTCAATTCGTCCATATCCTCTTCGCGTCCCAGAAAGATTTCCGGGCTGGCGGGAATGCCGATTTGCACAGGTGGTTTTTCTTCGACTGTCCTTTTTTCTCCCATCACGACTGTATTGCCGTCGCCTGTGACGATGACCGATCCCACCACACTGGCCGCTTGCACCGAACGCGCGCCGATTGAATCAGGCGGTGTTTGCTTCTGTGGTTCCTCTGTAGGTGTGGGGCTCGCTTCCGGTCGCGTCAGATTTTCATTCGGCATAAGCGTCTCCTGCATTGGTCGGGACTGAATCGCTCAAGCGAGCGACGAATGATAGGTTCACACTGGACAAAAGCAAAAGGATAAATCAAGCCTGCGCAAGTTGAGCGGCTTTCTTTTTGAGCTCCAGCAATTGGTCGCGCAATTGCACGGTCTCTCTGTGATTGATTCGTTCGTAGTATTCAATGGCTTTGCTCAAATACTCCTCGGCTTTTGCGAAATCGCCTAGTGCGTCATGCGCCTGCGCAATATCGGCAGACCAAATCGCCTCGCCGCCTTCGTCGCCGATTTGGCGGCTGATCGCCAGCGCCTGCTGATAAAACGCAAGGGCCTTTTCCCAATTGCTGAGCGCGGCATAATCGAGTCCGAGATTCCCAAGCACCAGCCCTTGCCGTCTGAAGTCGCCGATCTCGCGCTGCATTTCCAAAACCTGTTCGTGAATTTCAATCGCACGATCAACCGCGCCAAGTTTCCGAAACAGATCGCCAATGTTGTTCAAGGTAATCGCCTGCCCGCGCTGATCGCCTATTGCCTGCGAAATTTCGAGGCTTTGCAGAAAATACGGTTCGGCCTCTTCCAATTTCCTTTGCTCTGAATACGCCTGCCCGATGTTGCTCAGGGCATTGCTTTCAGCCCGCCGATCACCGAGCGACCTGACGAACGAAAGCTGTTCTTCGTAACACTGAATCGCGTTTTCCATGTCTCCCAGACGATAGTAAACGAGGCCGAGATTGCCGATAGCATTGCCTTGGCGCTGCCGGTCGCCGACCTCACGATAAATTGACAGCGCCTCACGATGTGCTTGAACAGCTTCATTCAGCTTTCCCAAAGCTGAGTAGGCCAGACCCATATTGTTCAGGTTGGTGGCCTCACGCGTCTTCAAGCCCAAACGGCGCGCAATCGCCAGGGATTGCAGGTAGTGTTCAATAGCGGAACTCGAATCGCCTTTGTCGTGTTGAATCAAACCCAGATTGGCAAGCGCACTAGACAACTCTTCCTCATCACCCGTTTGTTCCGCATACGCCTTGAGCCGAAGATAATGCTCGGACGCCTGCTCAAGATCGCCTAGACGGTGATAAACAGTGCCCAACCGACCTTGCGCATGAGCCTCCATTTCCGCATCCCCGATGAGCAGGAAACATTGCCGCGCTTTTTCATAGGTCGTGATGGCTTCACGCAGATTCCCCAGGTTTGCCTGCGCTGCGGCCTGATTGAAAAGCAATACGCTCAACCCGGCTTGGTCGTTGATCCGCCCAGCAGAAACGATTCCTCGCTCGCTCCACGCCACGATTTCACGCCACCTGCCTGTCAAGGATTGAGAAGGCTCGAACGCCAGCGCATACGCGACAGTCAATTCATCTTCATTCGCCTCTTCGCTGATCCAACCCCACGACTTCTCCACGTGTAGCAGGTCTTTTTCATAAAGAGCGCGATCCTCACGATGCACCCGCGAGGCTTTGAGATAGTGAACCGCAGCGGCGCGATGAGCCTTCTGGTAGTGACTTGAAATGGTTTGCCTTTCTGGACGAATCATTGACTTGTAAGCCCTGGCTGTTGTGGAGCCGTTCGGCGAAAGGATTCTTGACCTGACCGGACAAGCATATCCGGCAACCAGCCAGCCCGACAAGCCATCGTCGTTCGGCAAGCAACCCTGCTTGTTCAGCGCCTAATGTTTGTGGGATGATCGGCTTGGATGGATAAGCTGAATTTGAAAAACTGGAAATTCACTCTCAACAGCGTCAATTTTTGCGGACATATCCTGCGGACATATTAGCGCTGATTTCGGGGCAAGGCTGAAACAATCAGGGCGTTCCTGAATCTGTAACCCTTTATATTTCAATGTCGGAACAAGGCAAAAACAGTCTGGGCAGGTCAGAAAAAACGGCAGAGCTTGCTTGGGGTGCAAGAGGCCGTGAGTTCGAATCTCGCCGTCCCGACTTTTAGATTCAATCGTTTACGGGCGTCTTAATGGCGCCCGTTTCGCTTTGCGGACATATTGGGATTGAAATCTGTCACTTGAGATGCTGCTCCATTGAGATGTCCAAACGTGTTCCTGAACTTTGGTGACACTTTATCGGGGAGGGCGAACTTGGCTCGCACCGAGTCAGAGGTTGGCCAACGGAGTATCAGAATGCGCTCCCCTTACCGCGAATTGTGTTCTTCGATCTGGTCGTAGGGTGGTTGTATTTCGTCTGCTATTTTGCTGAATTAATTCCCGCGTTTTTCCGCACGGATAAGCCGATGCCCCTGCAACTTTGCACCCTGCTCAGCCAAGCGTCTATACCAGCCGTCGCTTGTGCCGATCGTGTTTGTTTCACCAAGCAATCCCCATTTTTCCTCCTTCTCTGTCAAGCGCGCAAATTTTTGATAAAGCAGATAGTCTGGAGTGACTAACGTCTCCTTGCGATGCAAAACCGGCGGGTTGGTGGAGTTGCTGTAATCGCGATAATCAATTCGCAGCCCTCGCAAATCCGCTTGCATACTGGCGTTCAAGGTCGGATGCGGATCGTTGTCGAAGTCTGGGTAAAACAGATATGAAACTTTAGGCTTGTCAGAGCGGAATTTGATGAGTGTTGCACCTCCCATTCGGCCAAAGGCGCGAGAGGCACAGCCCTCATACAATCTGAGTAGCGGATCAAGCGACTCCAAGGCGGAAACATGGACATATAACGCATTGCCGACGAATTTGCCGATGTGACTCGTACGGCAGTGTTCGGCGAGCGTTGACTGTTTCCCCAAACTGAAAAGCATTTGATCAGCAGTCTCACAGGCTTGCCGGTAGCTGCCAAAGAACACCTTGATGTCAGTTTGCAAATCGAATGGAAGGTCGCTTTGCTTCGGCTTTGGCAAACGTGCGAAATTCAACAAGAATGGCGTTTTCGTTATCCAGTTCACCTTTGACGGGCAGCCGTCCCCGTTTGCTGAAGAACTGTATTAGTGGCTGAAGCAGTTCACGGTAATCTTCGAAGCCCTTGACGCGTATGCGAATCCGATCTCAAGCAGGCGTTGGAGCAGTCATTGCTGAAGACGATCCACCGCCGACCTTGGATTCCGTTGCGGCGAACCTTGGTCGCTGCGCCCACGGCATTCGCCATCATTTTCCGGATTTGTGCCGCCAGATCACCGAGCGGAATCTGCGGTATCAGAATGATTGCTTCCTCAAGCGCCGCCAAGCGGTGATTGAAGACATCCGCGAAACGGCCCTCAAGCTTCATGCCCAGGGAATCTTCCCGTCGGTCAATCAGGTTTCCGATCATCTTCCCAGACCCAGAAACATCGGGAGCAATGAGCAACTAATGTCCACGCTGCAACAAATCCGGGGGGGAATTGGGTTGGTAAGGATCGGCGGCAGTGGAATTTCCAGCCCCCAGTATTTATCCTTAATATGAGAAGTAGATTCTGAATGACACCCAGGGAGAGTAGGAACGGATTTATGGTTGGTTCATCACAGAAATTGTTTGGACTAGCGGTTTTCGCCTTGGCCGTGATGACGGCCGGGTCGGTTTGCGTCAGAGCGCAAACTCAGTTGAGCGCAGAGGAAGCAGACAAATTACTAATCAAGAACCCTGCGCCGCGGTATCCGCCAATCGCGGAAAAATCCAAAATCCAGGGAACCGTGAAGTTGAACGTTTCCGTCTCAAAGACGGGGTCGGTCGTCTCGGTGCGAACGATCAGCGGGCACATGTTTTTGGTCGGGCCTGCGGTAGAAGCTGTTAAAAAACGCCGCTACAGGCCGTATGAGCTGAACGGCAAGCCGACGGCCTTCACCACGGTTGTTGAAGTCCGATTTTCCGTTGGCATCCCTGACGATGAGTACGAGCGAGAGCTGGAAACCGCGAGACAGTTTTTTGATGAAGAAAAGAAATGCCGGGCTTTGCTGAAGGAGCAGAAATACAGTGATGCCGAGGTCTTCTGCAAGGCGGCGGTTAAAATTGCAGATCGTTTGCCAGAACATCGTGGATTGGAAAAAAGCGGCGCATACGAATACGTGGGCCGAGCAATGCTGGGTTTGGGACGTTTCCAAGAGGCGCTTGAATACTTCACCCGGTCATACGAGATCGGTAAAACTGTGCTCAAGGAGGCAGATGCGGAAACCGGCTACGCGTATATAAACCTCGGGCTGGCGAATCACCTGTTGGGGAACCTTGATAAAGCGCGGGATTATTATGATCGAGCCGAAAAGATTCTCAGGCAGGCATACAAGGACATCGAGTTGGAGGACGCGAGGCAAAGTTACGTCAGAGCTATAAAATCAGTTTTACAATACCGCTTGGCGATAGCCGAAAGCTCAGGCGACCCCAAAGAAGTTGACGAAATCAAGAAACGGATGACAAAAATTCCTTGAACCGGGCCAGCCAAAATTCCAGAACTCGATAGAAGCATAAAATGGCAACGTCGAATTGGAAGCATATTCTTTATTCATGATTGTGGACGTGTGCTGGAGTTATGAGATCGGGAAAGCGTCAGTTTTGGACGTCCCAACATGCACTGCATCGCAATCAAAATGCTGAAGACTTTCTTCGCTAAATCGAAGCAATAAACTTTGAAACAGGATGGACATGATTTTTTTCAGGATGAGCAGGATTCAAACCAAATTGAAACTTGATTGTTATTGATGTTTGTGTAAATCCTGTCGGAAATCATGTTCATCCTGTCAAACTCGACTTTATCCATTTTTGATTTCAATAGACGCAGAATAAAGTGGTCGTTCAGATGTTCGCCACAACATATTGACAATTCGACGAATGACGACCAGTCAGAGCCATTTGCTGAGTTCACTAATTAGGCGAAATGCTCCAAAAATGGCCGAAATCCGTTGTTTCTATCCGTTCAAAAATGGACAAAGTCGAGTCAAAAAAGAATGTCCCCATGTTGCTTGCTCTGATTTAGAAGACGGTTCAGAGTTTATTCAACCCGTTGAGCGCTGCCACCTTGTATGCCTCGGCGAACGTCGGATAGTTGAAGACGCTGTCGCGGAAAAACTCAATCGTGCCATCCAGTGCCATTAACGTCTGACCGATGTGAATGATTTCGGTCGCATTCTCCCCGATGGCGTGGACGCCCAGCATCTTCAAGCTGTCGGGGTGGAAGAGAATTTTCAGCATCCCGGTCTCGTCTCCGACTATTTGCCCTTTGGCGACCTCTTCATACCTTGCTACGCCGGTCTCGTAGGGCATGCCGGCGGCGGTCAGTTCCTGCTCCGTCCGCCCGACCATAGAAATCTCGGGGATTGTGTAGATGCCGTAAGGCAACAGTGATGGGCGACTGGCTGTCGGCTGCCCGAACATATGACCTGCCGCCAGTCGCCCCTGCTCCATTGACGTGGCGGCCAGAGCCGGAAAGCCTATGCAATCGCCAGCCGCATAAATGTGAGCGACGGCGGACTGAAAATGCTCGTTGACCGCGATCCGGCCACGCTCGTCCGCCTCCAGACCGGCTGCCGCCAGATCAAGCAGGTCCGTGTTGACCTGCCGTCCGGTGGCGTACAGCAGCCCTTCCGCGCGCAGGCGTTTGCCGCTCTCCAACTCGACTTGCACTTGACCGCGTCGGCTGACCCCGACCGTTGTGACCTTTTCGCCCAAACGAAAGACGGAATCCTGTCGCCGCAGGTGATAGTTCAGCGTTTCCACGATCTCGTGATCAACAAAGTCCAGTATCGCGGGCCGTTGGTCAATGACGGTCACTTTAATGCCAAGCGCAGCGAGCATCGAGGCGTATTCCAACCCGATCACGCCGGCCCCGACCACGATAAAATCGCGTGGGATGCGCGTGGCCTGCCCGAGTTGATCCGCGTCCATCACTTCTTCGCCGAACGGGATTTCAGCCGGGCGCGCCGCGCGCGTGCCGCAGGCGATCAGGACGTGTTCAGCTTCCACGGTCTGCGTTTTCTGTCCTCCTTCCACTTCCAGCGTGTGCGGGCCGGTGAAGCGGGCCGTGCCGTCAATCAGTGTGATTCCGTTGCGTCCGAGCTGCTCTCGGATGACGGCGCTCTCGCGGGCGATGACCGTATTCACGCGCTCCGCCAGATCGGCGACGCTGATTTCCTCCTTGAGTTTGAAGTCGCGTCCGTAAAAGGCGCGCTGCCGGTAGCCGGTCAGATAGAGCACGGCTTCGCGCAGCGTCTTGCTGGGGATGGTTCCGGTGTGCAAGGACACGCCGCCGATCCTCTCGCGCCGGTCAATAATCGCCACGCGCTTGCCGAGTTTGGCCGCCGCAATCGCGCCCTTCTGACCGGCAGGGCCGCTGCCGATGACGACCAGATCAAACCTGTGTTCGTTCGTGGCAGGAATGTGACCCGTGAGCAGCGGGAAGGTGGGATTCACCTTCCCGCTGCCGCCGTCGCTCCCATTTGACCCTGTGTTCTTTTTTTGCCTGACGGGCGGGCTTTCAATGAACTCCGACGTCATCGGTGATGTCGCATAGAGCGAACCTGTGATTGCGTTCTGCCATTGTTCAAAGTCTATGCCGCACTGCCTGCAAAAGCGGTCGAATTGGCGCGAGTTGAATCCGCAAGCCGGACACGGGCTGTGGATTGCTTGCTCGGCTTGAAGCTGCGCCGTCCCTGGCGGTGCGGCGGCATCTGTGACCATCGGGATTAATTCTGTCATTGGTTTTTCCATTTGCCGTTCACGATTGCTTCGGCGACCGGCGCTCCTGTCTTTCTTCTTCTTTCGCATGCGTCGCTCACAGTTGAATTGACGAGGATCGTCAGCGTCAGTTTCCCGTAGCCAGCGCCGTTGCTTCCGGCTCAACCTGCTTCGGCTCACCCGTGGCTTC
>JAEUQP010000603.1 GCA_016789645.1 Acidobacteriota bacterium
AGACGTTGGGAAGTCCGCGTTGAAGCTGGCGGTTTCGGAATTCATCCCACATATGTCGGCCCTCCCGGCGATCCCCAGTACTCGTCTTTGACCCAAATCAATTTCCCGATCCCTCCTGGGTTGGAACCAGGCCCAACGAACATCTGTTTTTGGCACGACGGGAAGTTATCAAATGATTTTGAAATTACCTTATCTGAAGCGGCCCGTTGGTAATTGCCTTGATGCCTAACATTTCCTACCACCCTATTCTCATCACGCAAGCCTTTTGGTTAGCTATAGGAATTTATCTATGGCCAATTTTCTGACATAACGTTAAATCCCTGCTTTTATAAGCTTTTTCTCCATTCCCCCTCTAGTCGAGCCATAATTCTTATGTTACGTTGAGTTTGCTTGATAGTTACTGGTTGTTTTAGTTCCAAGCAAACTAAAATTCTATAGCTTGAACTCAGACTCTCTCTAGGTGAGTTGCATATAGAAGTAATTGGCTATCAGGTATCCCCGAACTAGTTCGCATCCCCACAACTAAACGGCTGTTCCGAATCCAAGCGACATTATTATTCCACTGTTTGTTTCTTAGGCATTGGCTGGCTTTTTATCAGACAGGCAAATCAATCCGAAGCGAGTTACAGATTGGGAAATGATGAAGCCAAGGACTCTGTCCATCTACCCACATACAAGAAAGAGGTGCCAAATGGAAATCATCATTGAATTGCTGAAGTTCATCAAAAAGTACTGAGGCGAACTGAACACGAAAGGCTTATTTAAGACACGAGGCTCTCAGTTTTCAGCCCTGTGCGATTGCGTGAACCGAAGCTGTGCCCCGATTTCGCGAATCAGGAACGTTATCTCTCTCGCAATTAACCGTCGCCGAAAACTGAGCGCCTGTTTGGATAAGAATTGCTGACTTGGCTGTCAGCGTCCGGCTTCAAAGGCAGGCAGGTTGACATTGTGCTCGAAACGAATGCGAAGAATCGTTCCCGGAGCAAGTTTGATGTCATTGCCTTTGGTCATCAGCACGCCGCCCAAAACTCCCGCGCCGACGCCTCCAACCACTCCGCCGACTCCGCCGCCTGCAGCGCCGATAATCATTCCCCCAAGTGATCCCAGCCCACCACCAATTCCAGCATTTTTCGCCGTTCGCGAACCGGATTTACCGCCGCCGACTTTACCTTCTTCGTCTTTGGCGCGCATTTTTTCGTCATTGGCGAAATCGTCAATGGCCGTTACGACGGTGGCGATTTTCTCTGTGCCGTAAGACATTCGCATTGTTTCAAACACGATGGTCATGGTCGCTTCTTTTTGAGGCCGTTTGGCCGCCTGTACCTGTGTCACACGCCCGATGAATTCCGTTCCACGCGGAATGGCGATACGGCCATCGGCAGACCGAACCGGCTCATACAACACGCCAATCACTTCGTCGCCGACTTCACTGATCTTGGAACTAAGCTGGGTTTGCAGCGAAACCTTGGCGGTTGCGCCTTGTGCAACGATGATGTTGGCATTTGTGTTTTCCGTCGTTTCGGTTTGAGCCTGCCCGACAGCACTCACTGCCAGCAGAATCGCCACAAACACACTGATCGAAAAAAGCTTTTTCATTGTTTTACCTCCGAATTCCCTTTTGGATTTTGGGTTGTGGATGGCCGGCGATCTGGTAAGGGACATTCGCTACCACCGTCTACGTTGGTCGCTGCGTCGAATTTCGTCAATGTCGAAATCGCGCAATTGACTGCGGTCTGAACGAGACTCTTCAAGTTCGCTTGCACCCGAAGATCGGCGCACCAGCCGAAGCGCGCCATCACGCGACTTTTTGATTTCGCGGCGTCCGTCTTCAAAGAGAATTTCGACTGCTGCGCCGCCTTCCAACAGCCGGGCAATTTCACCATACGCTATGCCGGAGCCAAACGCGTAAGAAATTTCATCACCGACACTGAAACTTGCGCTTTTCGCTTTGTTTGTATCTGCCATATCAGGACTACCTCCGAATGATTCGAATGAATTGTTGCCGCGAATTATACGCCCGGATTGCGGCTTTGGCATCTTGTTACCGATACGTTTGCAACCCTGCTTCAGTCAGATGCGGAATTGCGTTGAACATATCCAGCGAGATGCGGTCTTTGCCAAACGTAAATTCGGTCAGCGAACAATTTTTGACGCGCCAGTTGAGCTGTAACGCCTGCTGATCCGGTGCGTTGAGCACCATTTGCACAGATGTGCCGATGACTCCGCCGGAGGTAAACGCGACAACGCGCCGTCCGCTTCCTTCAATGTCCAAAATCTGTTTCAGCGCCAATCGAACACGTGTTTTGAATGATTGCCATGATTCAACGCCTTCGACATCAAGTTCGCCGCCGAGCCAGGCTTTGGTGGCAACTTCAGACATCTTCTGAAAATGGCGATTGCGGTCGGGCGATTGGCGATTTTCTTCAAACGTCGCCAACAACTGCCGAAAGCGTTCATCGCGTTCAGCAATCGCCGGAATCAATTTGTGCGTGACTCCATCCGCATCGTATTCGTTCAACCCCGGAAGCGTTCGATGTTCCGGCCAGGGCAATCCGGCTTCCGCGAACTGCTGGCCAACGAGTTCAGCGGTTCGCCATTGTCGAGTCAACGTGCCGCTGTACACTTCATCAAACCGTATACCGTGTTCGATCAAATACCGTCCCAGCACGCGCGCCTGTTGTTCGCCAATGTCCGAAAGCTGATCGCTCATCTTTTCAAACGGTCTGGCTTGCCCGTGCCGAACCAGAAGCAAAGTTCCCATAATTGCCTTGTTAAACTGCCAATGCCTTTCAAAAAGTAAGGGTTCGTAAAACCGAGTGTAGCCGATGCCTTGCCATTTTCCGAACTCCCGCCGGATGGTACGATGCCAGCGATTACGAAACACCCATGGAATTACCAATCTTCAACGACAATCTGAAATCTTCTGCGTCGTGGACAGAAACGCTGGCGGCTGAGCAACAACTCTGGAATCAGTCGGCGGCTTCTGCAGAAAAGGCGCGCCAACATCAACTCGAACATCTGCTACGCCGAGCGGGCGATCCCTTGGATCCGGGCCGATTGCTGGCGGCAGCGGAAAAGCTGTCCGGCTGGGCTGCCGAACCCGACGCTCGATTTAGCAAGGACCGGTTGCTGGAATTGCACACCACGTTGCTCGGCGCAGAGGCCGAATTACGGCAAACCGAACCGATCCCGCTGAATGCGTTGCACGATCCAACTCCGGCGATTTTGTTGCCGAAGATGCTGGATTTGGCGTTCGACTGGTTTTCCACCGAAAGTTTTGCCGAACTTCATGCCGTGGAGCAGGCTGCGGTCGTGTATTTGCGCTTGCTGGATTTGCATCCGTTTTCAACCGTAACCGAACCGACAGCAATGCTGGCCGCCAGTTTTTATATTGAACGCGCCGGACTGCCTCCGCTGGCGATTCTGTCCGACGACATCACGCAAGCGAGATTCAATCAGGCGCTGGAAGCCGCGTTCCGCATGCTGACGCAACCGTTGGTCGAACTGTTCGCTGAAATGTTGCGAAAAGCCATGGAGCGATGATTCTTTCCACGAAGCCACACGAACAAAAGACAAAGGAAGATCACGATGCGTTGTCATCCTGTTGAATCCTGTAAGCCCTGTCTGAAAATTTTTCGCGAGCCTTCGTGTTGCTTCGTGGAGGAAAGAAAATGAGATTGAAAGGCGAGCCATTGCCGCTCGAAGTTCAACAATTGCTCGCGCCATTTTTCCACGGCTTGGACTTAAGCCGCGTTCGCATTCATGAAGGCATTCCGCGTTATGTCAGCATCGCCGCTGCTGCCGAAGCGATTGGCTACACCGACGGCTGGCACATTTATTTCGCGCCGGAGTGTTATCGAATTGATTCGCCGGAAGGCCTGGCGCTGATTGCTCACGAAATTGCGCATTGCCGCCAGTATCACGAAATGGGCAAGTGGCAATTTCGAGCCAAGTATCTGGCCGCGTACTTCCAAAACCGCAGAAACGGAATGGATGCGAAAACGGCGTACGCGCAGATTCCCTTTGAAATCGAAGCGCGCCAGATCGAACGCAAGGTGCTGGCGATGCTGCGCCGGTTTCAATCTGACTTCATCATCGAATGACCAAGAACTCTTCAACAATTCTGACCCTGTTGCCGGATGCGCTGAACCGTTTGGCCGAATGGCAATCGCGTTGGCACGAATTTGAAATTGATGACACGCTGCAAGTGCCCGAAGACAAGGCGCGAACGGTTTTAGCCGAACTGGTTGACCGGCTCGGCGACAATTATCCGTTCTGGCATCCCAGCTATGCCGGGCAAATGTTGAAACCGCCGCATCCGATTGCTTCGATGGCGTATTTCATCGCGCAGCAAATCAATCCGAACAATCACGCGCTGGATGGCGGCCCGGCCACGGCCAAGATGGAAATTGAAGTCGTCGCCGAAATGGCGCGGATGTTCGGCTACGAAACTCATCTGGGACATCTGACTTCCAGCGGCACGGTCGCCAATCTGGAAGCGCTGTGGGTGGCGCGGCATCTGCATCCCGAAAAGGCCGTCGCCTTTTCCACCGAAGCCCATTACACGCACGGTCGCATGTGCGAAGTCATCGGCGCGAAAACGGTCGAAATCGCCGTGGATGGTCGCGGGCGAATGGATTTGGATGACCTCCGCTCGAAGCTGAAAACCGGCGACATTGGAACGGTGGTTATGACTTCAGGAACGACGGCACTCGGCGCGGTTGACCCAATTGATGAAGCGATGAAGCTGCGCCGCGAATTCGAGTTCCGCATTCACGTGGACGGAGCGTACGGCGGATTTTTCAAACTACTGGGCGATGCCAACGCGCTTGGCGCAGAAGCCAACGCCGCGTTCCAAGCCATTGCCGAATCCGACAGCGTTGTGGTTGATCCGCACAAACACGGGCTGCAACCGTACGGCTGCGGTTCCGTGCTATTCCGTGATCCGGCTGTTGGACGCTTTTACAAACACGATTCGCCGTACACCTATTTCACCTCGAACGAATTGCATCTGGGCGAAATCAGTTTGGAATGTTCGCGCGCCGGAGCCGCCGCTGCCGCGTTGTGGGCAACGTTGCAATGTTTTCCGCTGAAAGCCGAAACCGGCTTGGGAGCGATTTTGCGAAAGACACGCGCGGCTGCATTGCGTTGGTCGGAGTTGATCGAATCCAGCGAGCAATTGCGTCTGGTTTTGCCGCCGCAACTGGACATCGTCAACTTTTACGCGGCGACCGCCAGCCACAAGGTTTCCGAAACCAGCCAGATCACCCATCGCGTCTTTGAAGCATTGATGAACGACACTGAACATCCGATCTATCTGGCGAAGTTCAACGCCAAGCCCAGTTTGCTGACGGAGCATAAAGATTTGGTTTGGGATGAACCGGCAATGACCGTTTTTCGCAGTGTGCTGATGCGACCCGAACATCTGGATTATGTGCCGACGCTGCACGAACGAGTTTTATCAAAGTTGTAATTGGAGCGATTTTTTATGAATCAACAAACCGAAGACGAGAAGGAATATCCGCATTGGAATCGTGTTTACGTCACCGTCATCATTTACACTATCGCCACCCTTGTTGGGCTGTGGTTGTTTTCGCGAATGTTTCAGTAGCCCGCGCGTAAGCAAGGGCTTTTTTGGTCTTTCAGCCTCCCTCGCGGTCGGGCTACTGACACGGAGCACACATGCATTGGTTGGATTGGGCGATTGTCGCCGCATACCTGGTTTACATCGTTTATGACGGTTTGCGGCTGACGAAAAAGAGCAACGAAGTCGAAGGTTATTTTCTGGCCAATCGCAGCTTGCCATGGTGGGCAGTGGGCTTGTCCGTCATGGCGACGCAGTTGTCGGCAATCACACTGGTCGGAACCACCGGGCAAGCGTATGCCGACGGGATGCGCTTCATTCAGTTTTACTTCGGCTTGCCGTTGGCGATGGTGATTTTGTGCGTCACCGCCGTGCCATTCTTTTATCGCGCGAAGGTTTACACGGCATACGAATATCTGGAGCGCCGTTTCGATTCCAAAACCCGCAGCCTGACCAGTTTCTTCTTTCTGATTTCGCGCGGCCTGTCGTGCGGAGTCATCGTCGCTGCGCCCTCCGTCGTTCTGTCACTGGTGTTGGGTTGGAATGAATTGACGACTATTCTGGTGATGGGATTGACGACCACGATTTACACGATGTTTGGCGGAGTTCAGGCCGTCACCTGGACGGATGTCAAACAAATGGTCGTCATCTTCGTCGGCTTGGGAGTCATCCTGTTCGTCATCATCGGCCAATTCCCCGCCGGAGTTTCCGTCGGCGAAGCCATGGATTTGGCCGGAGCCGTCGGACGCATGAAAACCGTGGACACGAAATTCGACCTGAACGAAACCTACACGCTGTGGTCGGGATTGATCGGCGGATTGTTTTTGATGCTCTCGTATTTCGGCTGCGACCAGAGCCAGGTGCAACGCTTCCTGACGGCGAAATCGGTTTCAGAAGGCCGAACTTCGTTGTTGATGAGCGCCTTCATCAAAATTCCGATGCAGTTTTTGATTTTGTTCATTGGCGTGATGGTGTTTGTGTTTTATCAGTTCGTGCAACCGCCGATGATTTTCAAAGCTGACGATCGCGCCAAAGTCGA
>JAEUQP010000604.1 GCA_016789645.1 Acidobacteriota bacterium
CTGGCGCATCAACCGATCTACGGCGCGCGCGGCCAAACGGGCTTTGTCGGCTTGCAAACTGTCGCGCACCAAACGCAGGTCTTCCCAAAACTCAGCGGCGGTTTGGTAATCGCCTTCAACCGGGTTCGCCGATTTGGTCAACGCGGCAATGATCGGCAACGCCGGACGAATCGAAATCAACTGGTTCGGCGTTTCGATGCGCAGCGCGCCTTTCAGATCGCGGTTGCGTTGCAGCGTGTTTTCCAGCCGCCGGTACACGAATGAAAGTTTCTGGCGATACGGTTCTTCGGGATTGCGGTCGAAGACCTCTTTGGCGGTTTCGGGCATTTCCTGCCGGTCGCGTTCGATGGAGGCTTGCAGGTCGCGGCTGGGCGGGGCAAAACGAACCGATTCGCTCAATCGGCGCGACAGGTCGGCAACAGCGCTCAGATATTTTCGCAGCGCAAGCCGCTGTTGCAGTCGCAACGTTTCCCACGTGATTTCGGGCGTCACGTTGGGATTGCCGTCGCGGTCGCCGCCCACCCACGAACCGAATCGCAGCGGCACGGCTCCGTCACGCAGCTTCACGCCGGGAAAGTGATTGCCGAGCTGGAATTCCAGTTCGTCCAGTAACGCCGGAACCGAATCGAAGAGCGTCGCGTCAAAGTAATAGAGCGCGTTGTTGACTTCGTCCAAAACCTGCAATTGCGTGTGGCGAACTTCGTCGGTTTGCCAGATGGATTCGACTTCGGCGGCCAGTTGCACAGCCAGTTCCGATTGGCGGCGTTTCGGCAAATTCGATTCGTCCAGGGCGGACAACAGTCTGGCCAATCGGCGGTGTTTTTCCAGCAACGTTCGACGCGCGGCTTCGGTGGGATGCGCGGTCATCACCGGCACGATTTCCAACCGGTCAACGATGGTTTGCATCCGACGCCGCAACTCCGATTCTCCCAGATGCTGGTTTTCGGCTTTCAGTCGTTGAAACGTGTCGGCAATCGAACCGCGCTGCGGCTGGTCGGGCGTGTGGAGTTCGTAAAACTGTTTGCGCCGAATGCGGTGATGTTGTTCGGCGATGTTGACCAGTTGGAAATACACCGAAAACGCGCGAATGACGCCGATGGATTCGTCCACGCTCAAGCCGTGCAACAAGCGTTTGAGCTGGCGTTCAGTCGCAGGCGAATGCTTCGCGCGCAGTTGTTTGCACAGGGTGCGCACCTGCTCTTCCACGTCGAAGAGTTTTTTGCCGCCCAGTTGTTTCAGGGTTTCTCCCAGCAAATCGCCCAAACGGCGAATATCGTTTCGCAAGGGCGCATCTTTTTCTGATTTCGTCGTCACAGTTTTTTTGTTCATAATGCGGTTTCGTGGCGCGATGATAAGGCATCAGTACCACGTCCGGTAGGGAACGCGAATTTTCGAGGTAAACATTTATGCGATTGTTTCAGCCAACCAAAGCGTTGACATTCTGGCTCGTTATTTTGTTGGCCATTCCACAGCCCTTGTCGGCGCAAACGCGCAAACCTTTGCCCGCGAAAAAGCCGCCTCAAGTCAATTTGATCTCCGCCGCCGTCAACGATTTGTTGAAGGAAAAACCGTTGGATTCGACGGAACATGAAGATGCGACGGATTCGGAATCCGATGATGAGAATCCGAAACCGCCCGCCGATGATGCGCCGATTCATGAATTGATCGCGTATTGGACTCTGTACGGATTCAAGGAGTTTGACCAAGCAAACGCGCAACCATCGGACAAAGTCCGCCAGCGGTTTCTGGACTATCTGGAAAATCGTCCGTGGATGGCCGCGCAATTGGCTCACTTCTTGCCGGATACGCCAGACACCAATGACCGACTGTA
>JAEUQP010000622.1 GCA_016789645.1 Acidobacteriota bacterium
GGTGAATGAAAGCTGAGTCGAAATTGACTCTTTCCTCACCAACATCGCATTAGGCATGCCGGTAAGCGGGAACTGAGGTTGAAGATTTCATCCGTGCAATAAATTTTTTGTTGTTTGGTATAACTGGCGCAAGCCATACAGGCACTCATCAATCAGCCGATTGTTGGTATGCTGAGAAAAAGTTGCTTGATTGTCGTAATAGAAGCAGGGAAGGTGCGGTAAGAAGTTCGACAAGCCGTGCGGCTTGTCGAACAAACAACCGGAAGGGATTCAATTCCAGGCCAGGGTTGCCAAACCACCGGCAGCAGCGAACTGGTTGAACGGGGCGTGTGAATCAACTTTCAATCCGATCTGTTGCACATCGAGCGACACGACATGGTTTTCCAAAGCTGAAACCACAACGTCGCGGAATCGGCGCTGTTCCGCGACATCGCCCAGCGTCAGCACGCGGCTAAGCCGGATCGGTTCATCCGCCGGCGACAAACGGTCGCGATAAAACACCAGCAGCCGGAAAAATTCGTCTTCACGTTCTTCGGGCGCACATTCGACTTCGCGCACCAGAATCGGCTCGTCTTTGCGAACGATGACGGTGGTGAACCCGTCTTCGGTCAAACTGACCACAATTTGATCGTCATCGAGTTTCTGGCGGATCAGCCATTGTGCTTCGCCCAGATGCTGCGGAACGATCAGGCCGACTGCCCATCGCATCTGTTTGAAAATGTTTTCGTACTGTTCCAGAACTCGTTGATGAATGGCCGTGACCAACCATTGCGGACGACCATGAAAATCCTTCAGTTTGGTGTAGCTGGTTTTCAATTCAGCGAATCTTTGACCGAAAGTTCGTTCGATTTTCCATTCGATCATTTGCGTGAATTCCAGCCGTGAAGAGGGAACCGAATCCAGCGTGATGACGTGACTGCGCGCGCTGCCGGAGGGCAACGCAACGCTCAAGGCGCGTGGCCGACCAATTCCTGCCTGAGTGGCGGTTCGATTCAAATGTTCGATCAGCAAGGCTTCATTGGAAATGTTCGGTTCCGTGAAGCTGGTGGTGACCAATCCTGGCGGCAGTTTCAGGACGCCCAAGTTGCGCGGTTCAAATTCGCCGCCAGTTCGTCGCAAGGTGATGATGGAAAGATGCGTGTCGGTGATGGCCAGCGCGGTGCGCGGAAGATCAGGTGCGGTCAGGTAATTCCAAAGACCTGAAATAACAGGTAGTTGTTGCATAAGGATCAAAAATGAAAAAAGTAGGGACGATTCAATATTCCCTGTACGCTTTGCCGTTTGAGTCAGCGCCTTCAGCGCGGCTTTTCACGTCGCCAATGCCGCCCTGCGAACTGAAATCCGTACCATCGTTCGGAGCTGCGATTTCTTCCCAGCCGCAATCCACGCAAAACGGGTCTTTCGGAATTTCGCGCAGGTAACGCGCCGTGACCAGGTCTTGCAAACTCTGCGGAGGCGCGTCTTTGTCCGTGGTGTAAAAATCAATGGCGCGACGCATCGCCCAAAGGTTTTGTTGCAGCACGACTTCTTTGGCGTGGCGCAAATGCGCCAGATATTTCGGAATGGCGACTGCTGCCAGAATGGCGATGATGACCATGACGATCATCAATTCCATAAACGTAAAGCCGCGCTGAACGCGCGCGCGCCATCGCCGATCTGCGATTGTTGCCGTTTGAGTGTCCATCGTTTACCAGTCTTTGTAATAAGTCTTTCCATCCAAAGCTCTGCCGGGATGCAGGCTGTACACGTCATAGACATTTTCTTCGCCCCAGCCCGAAGATGTCGGGTCGTCCTGCACCGAACGTTTCCCCCAGTCGGCTCTTCCGGTCATGGGGTCAACGGGAATCCGGCGCAGATACCGCAACATTTCTCCGGTTGGAGTGATGCCCATATTTCCTTTTTGGACGCCTTCGACCAGTTTTTCCAGCGATTCCGGATAACAGGAGCTTTTCAGCTTGTTGGTTTCTGCTGCGTACAGTTTTCCTTCCTGGCAATCGCGGTGATACATATCAATGGCCCGGCGAATGTCGCGCAGCGTCCGCTTCAATTCGATTTCCTTGTCGCGCCGGTTGACGTTGCGCGCGATAGGGATGGCTCCGACAGCCAGAATGGAAATTACCAGCAAGGTGATAATCAATTCAAACAACGTAAAGCCAGATTGGTTGCGGCGACCGCTCAACCGGCAGGTTGTTCTGAAATCCAAACTGGTTGGCTGTTGTTTCACCATTTGCTGTATTCCGTGCCATCCAGCGCTTTGCCAGGCGCTGTGCTGTAAACATCAAAAATGCCATTCGCCTGGCTGACCTTGCCGCTGCCAGTGGAAAAAGGATCGTCTTCGGTCGAGCGCAGTCCCCAGGAATCGTTTCTGCCCGTAAACGGATCAATCGGGATTCGGCGCAGAAACCGCACATAAGTATTTGGCGGATTCGGAGGCTCGTATCCATCCACCAGCGCCTGCAAGGATTGCGGATAGCAATCTTCCGGCATTTCCGACCCTAACAAGGTGTTGGCTTGTTTCATCGGCTGGCACTGGCTGTGAAACGCATCAATCGCTTTGCGAATTTCGCGCAGGCTGCGACGCAGTTCCATTTCCTTTTCGCGTTTGATCATATTGTGAGCAAACGGAACCGTGCCCGCCACCAGTATGGCAATGATCGTCAGCGTGATAATCAGTTCCAGCAGCGTGAATCCGGATTCGCTGGAAGTGTTGGCCGATAACCGGTGGGCGGAGATCAGTTGTTTTCTGATCTCCAGCCACCGACCACCGACGATTTGTTTCAGTCTGTTTATCATTACCGTACTGACCCGCACTGAAAGTTACTGATTGGAACTGGTCACCGCATCTTTGGTGATGACAACCTGAGTGTTGGAGCCAGACGCCGCCGAACTCTTGTTGTTGGCCACAGTGATTTTCGTATCGGAATTGTCGAACGCGATTTGAGCTTCGCCTTCGGACAACGCGACAAATTCAATCACCACGACCTGACCATTGGCTCCCACCGGAGTTTTTTGCGCGTTTTTGATGGAAACCTTCAGCGTGCCTTTGTTGACTTGATGCGTCAGTTCCGGTTGTTGGCCGAACAAATCTCCACCGCGAACGGATTTCACGCGCAGTTTCTTTTCGTCGAAATTCAGTGCGAAGTTGGCGCCGAACATTTCTCCCTGGCCACTGGCTTCAACCGTCAAGGTGAAGGTCTTGCCCATTTGTTGCCGGGCCGGAGTAGGCGAAATCGTGAAATTGACTTTGTTGCGAACGCTGTTGAGCGGGCTGGGCAAGGCGCGATCCACTTTGCCTTTTGGCGCCAGCGCCGCGACGTCAGCAGGCAGCGGAGCAGGAGCGGAATCCGGCTTGGCCTTGCGAGCTTTGGCTTCTTCCATCTCTTTTTTCTGCTGAGCTTCCCACTCTTTGCGAATCATTTCCCGTTTCTTGCGTACTTCATCGGATTCGACGCCCATTCTGACCACCGCAGGCGCAACCGGATTTTCGCTTTGCACCGAATTGGCAGCCAGCAATTCTTTTTCGATGTCCGAAACTTCCTTGGGCTTATCCGGGTCTCCGCTGGCTGTCTGACCGCCAGTGCCTTGAGGAATCTGACCTCCGCCGCCAGCGCCTCCACCGCCAGTAAGCGGATCAATCTGAGGCGGCTGAACCGGCGCAGGCTGGTCATAATACTGGTTGTTCGGAGTCGAGGAGGACGATGAGCCACTGCTTCTGACCGGAATCAGGTCTTTGTTGCTCATTACCTGTTTGGCAGGAGCCGCAGCATTATTGTTCGACGCGTTTTGAATCGGCGGTTGCTGGGCACCAAGTCCCGGCGCCTGGCGTTGATTGCCGGCAATCTGATTGTCCGGTGTCAAGGAAGTCGTCTGTTGTTGCGTGCCGCCTTGTTGCAGCGCGATCAACCGGCGTTCCTGTTCGTCTTCCATCTGGGCACGGAACACGACATCTTCCACGCTGGGAGCGAGACCGCCGCCCTGGCCGACGTTGGCGACACCGGCTTTGATGGCCAGATAATCTTTTTCGCTGATGCCTGCCGAGCGAATGATGTGCGGGGTGACCGTAATAACGATATCGCTCTGGCTGGCGGTCTGGCGCGGCGTCGAAAACAACCGGCCCAGAAGCGGAACCATACCGAGCACGGGAATTCCCGCGCGCGAATCGCCTTTTGTTTCCTGATTGACTCCGGCGACCACTGCCGTGATGCCGTCTTTGATGCGAGCGGTAGTTTGCAGAGAACGTTGGGTGAAGGTTGGCGTCAAGTTGACATCACTGCCTGAAGCGAGCACGTCGGACGTTTCAAACTTCATGACGACTTCGACATAACCTTCGTTGGTGATTTGCGGTTTGGCATCAATCACCAGACCGACATCTTTGTACTGGATGTTGTCAATGCCGCCGAATCCGCCAAAACCACCGTTAAATCCGCCAATACCACCGACTCCGCCAACGCCACCGACTCCACCGACCCCGCCAACACCACCGACTCCACCCTGATTTCCAAAGCCCCCTCCTCCAAAAGGAGAACCAAAACCACCCAGGCCATAATTCGTGCCAGTGCGAACCGGAACGCTTCGACCGACCTTGGTAACGTTTTGCTGGCCGTCGAGCACGTGAATCTGCGTCTTATGCAGCAACCGAGAATTGCCTTTTGATTGCAACAAAGAAAGAGTCGTCGGCGGCAAGCTGAGCAGGAAGCCTGCGGCTCCGGCTGCTCCAAAACCAGCGGCAAAAGAACCCACATTCAATCCGGCAGGCAGAAGGTCTCTGGTTCCAAACCCGCCCAGCGCGCCGAGAGACGTGGTCGTTCTATTCGAATAAACAGGTCTGCCAGTTTCTTTGTCAATGTATTCGACCTGATTGACTGATCGGCCTTCGGTAGCGATCTGGTTGCCGATTTGCGTCAGGCTGTCGTGCGAGACTTCGTAGATTTCGACATCGAGCACGACTTCGTTTTTGTTCTTGTCGAGCATGTTCAGGATGTCCTGAGCAAGCTGCAATTCCTGCGGAGTCGCTTTGACCAGCAGAACGTTACCGCCGCCGCTGCTGCCACCGCCACCGGGGCCGCCTGCGCCTGGATCCAACGGTTGAACCTGTCGTCCTGTGCCAAGGACGAGTTGCATTGCCTGACGCGCCTGGTTGGCGTTGATGTTTCCGAGATAGAAGGCCTTGACGTAGAGCTTTTCAAACCGAGGTCTGTTGGTGGCGTTGTCCTGATAAACAATAATCGTGCGACGGTCGAGCTGTTCGAACGAGTGTTTGGTCATCATTAACACATGGTCGAAAGCCCGGGCGACGGTCGTGTCTTTCAGTTCGATGTCCACCGGATCGTCTTTCACGTCTTTGTCGAAGATCACGTTCAGGTCGAGCGACTTGCCTAAGGTTTTGGCGACCGTTTTGAACTTTGAGTTATAGGTAATATCCGTCAGCGCTTCGCGGTTGCGCTCAGAGCCTTTCACTGCAACATAATTAGTCGGTCGGACATTGCCAGAAGCAGAGGTGTTGATCGGTTCCAGGCCACTGGCGACGGCTTTTTGCTGATCCAGCATGCGCTCCATCTTGATTCGCGCGACTTCATTGCCCTGATCGTATTGGAAGGCCGTACGGTAAGCCGTGTACGCTCCGGCGTAATCATTCTGAGCGTCCAGTGCGTCTCCGCGTTTGAGATACATCAGCGAAGCCTGTTGCAGGGCACGAAGGTAATTAAGCCTGTATTCGGGGTTGTTCGGTTCCGCCGAAACGGCCAGCGCATACGCTTGCGCGGCCAAATCCCACTGTTGGGTGGCTTCGTATTTTTTGCCTTCGTTGAAGTTTTTCTTCCCTTTGCCTCCGCTGGCCAGGGCAGTTCCTGGCAGCAGCAAACACAAGGACAAAAACAAGGCAAGAGTTCTGCGAATCGTGATGTTTGTGTTCATGGTGACCTTCTCTTTTCTTTCTCGGATTCGAGATTCGACAAGCTTCGGTTAAACGGATGACAAAGATAGGCAGTCTTTGTCAGGTTTATACAGTCGCCGAAAGCGGTTAAAACTACGCCGATAAAAGCGCAAAAGCAAAGTAACTCAATTTTGCGGCTGTTTCTCAGCCGACTTTCAGGGTGAAAGGGAGCGGAACCGGGGTGTGGCTGAAACTCCTGCTGTGAAAGTTTCACAATGGCAGCTTCAACGCCGATGACTCCGGCAACGTTCCAAATTACTTCATCTCTTCGACAAACGTCACACGATTGATTTCGTGCAGTGTCGTTTGTCCTTCAAAAACCAGTCGCAATGCGGATTCGCGCAAACTGCCCAGCCCTTCCTGAATGGCGGCGCGGCGGACTTCCGATCCGGGTTTGCGCTGGATGATCAGTTCGCGGATGTTGTCGGTCATATCCAGCAATTCGTGAATCGCCGTTCGTCCGCGATAGCCAGTATGGTTGCAAATTTCGCACCCGGCGCTGGTGTAATACACACGATCCCGATAATTTTGCGGGTTCAGCCCCGATTCGCGCAGTTCAGCGTCTGTCGGTTGGTATTGTGTTTTGCACCGCGAACAGAGTACGCGCATCAGTCGTTGCGCCAGCACGCAGTTCAAAGCTGCGACGAAATTGTACGGTTCGACGCCCATGTTGATGAAACGCCCGATCACATCAATCACATTGTTGGCGTGAACCGTCGTGAATACCAAGTGACCGGTCAACGCCGAGTTGATGGCGATCTGGGCCGTTTCGTTGTCACGAATTTCACCAACCATGATCTTGTCGGGGTCGTGACGCAGAATTGAACGCAATCCGCGTGCAAACGTCAGGCCTTTCTTTTCATTGACGGCGATTTGCGCCACACCGCGAAGCTGGTATTCGACAGGGTCTTCGATGGTGATGATCTTGTCTTCGTCAGTGCGGATTTCATTGAGCGCCGCGTACAAGGTCGTCGTTTTACCGGAACCGGTCGGCCCCGTCACCAACACCATTCCGTAGGGTTCCAGGATGAAACGGCGAAATTTTTCCAATAACTTTGGATCGAATCCGACGACTTCCAATCGCAAGTCCTTGAACGCCTCGTTGATTTGTTCCTTGTCGAGGATACGAATCACCGCGTCTTCTCCATGTACTGTCGGAATGATCGAAACGCGGAAATCAACTTTTCGTCCTTTGATTTTCATGCGGAATCGTCCGTCCTGAGGGACGCGACGTTCGGCAATGTCGAGTTCCGACATGACCTTGATGCGCGAAATGATCGTCTGGTGGTGGCGAATATCAATCGGGTCGCCGGCTTCGTACAGCGCGCCGTCAATACGGTATCGAACCGTCATGTCGTTGTCGCGCGTTTCCATGTGAATGTCGGACGCGCGTTTTTCCAGCGCCGTGAACACGATCGTGTCCACCAATTTAATGATCGGCGACATTTCCGCATCGCCAGACAGCCGATCCAGATCGAGAACTTCTTCACCATGGTCGGTTTCGCGCACCAGCGAAGCGCGAAAGCCTTCGGTTGCTTCCTGCAACACGCGCTGCGACGCATCGCCTTTTCTCAGCACGCCTTCGATGGCGGTTGCCGTGGCGACTTCGACTTTGAGAGCCACACGGAGTTGCGCTTTCAATTCATCGAGCAGCATCAGATCCGAGGGATCGGCCATGGCAATGACCATGTGGCCGTTTTCGCGGCGCAGCGGCACGAATTTGTTTCGGAGCATCAGATCAACCGGCAGTGATTGCACCAAGCCATAATCCACCGGATAACTTTCAAGTTGAATGAAGTTGAGTCTGTAACGCGCCGCCAG
>JAEUQP010000632.1 GCA_016789645.1 Acidobacteriota bacterium
GCCTCAGTTTTCAAATCATCGTTCGACAAGTCGAATGGCGTGGGCATCAGGGTCGCGCACCAAAACGCTTTTCTTCAATCCTAAAGCGGGTTCTGCAAACTGAATCAGACCGGATGAAATGAAGTCGAAGCGGCGTTCTCGCAACCGAATAGCCGCCGATTCAATGTCGTCGGTCATCAGGTTGGTTTGCCAGTGCATCAGGTCATTGGCTTTTTTATCGCTGGGCGTCAGCCGTCCATCGCGCGGAGTCAGATAGTCCAGGAATTCGATTCCAGGCCCCGACGCTGCTCGTAGCGCAGTAATTTTCAGCCGAGCGCCAAACACGTTGTTCAATCGTTCCTGTTCGACGCCGTAATTTTCGCTTTCGCCAGCCACACGCAAGCCCAAGGTATCGCGGTAAAATTTCAAGCTGGCATCGGTGTCGCTGACCACGATTGCCGTGTGGTCAATTCCCAAAAACAATTTGCCTGCGTCTTGGCTGGCCAGCCGGTGCCATTTGGGGTCGCCTTTGCCTTCGGGGAACTGCAGGATTTCCAGCGCGTGGCCATCGGGGTCTTTGAAGTAAAACGCTTTGATGCCTCCGGCGTTTTTGTTCCAGTCAGGCAATCGCTGCGGCCCGGTCGAAGCGTGAACGACCTTGTGTTTTCGCAACCAGGCATACGCGCGATCCATATCGCTGACGATGATGGCGACGTGTTGAAACCACCGATCGTTGCTGCGGGAATCGGTTGGAATCGGGCGACCGCGCGGCGCAAGGTATTCGGTCAATTCGAGGAATTCATCGCCGAGTCGCATCCGCACGACGCGCATTCGCAATCCGAACACGCCTTGTAAATGTTCATACTCTTCGCCGACAACTTCGACGTCGCTGACTTTTTCAAACGCCAACACACGGGAAAAGAACTCGACAGAAGCGTCCACGTCAGAAACGGTGAATCCCGCGGAATCCACGCTTTTGACCAGTGGTTGTTGAGCCATGGTCTTGGGCGACGTTTGCCATGCAGGAATCAACACCAACGACGCCAACATGGCGAACAGGGAAGCCGCAAACACGGTTTGACGAATTCGTCTTGAAACAATGATCTTCATAAAAACGCTCCTTCTCCATCGCCGTAATCCCGACAGCGCCCGAAAAAATTCCCGGAAGATGAATTTCCACGAGGATTTGGCGGGATGCTGAGCCTGAATCGTTCGTTGACTTCTTTTCGAGGTCGGACACAGAATGCAAGGCATGCAAACGCCGCCGCCAAATGAAATCACGCCGCTCCTGCTCCGATGGAGCCAGGGGGATGAAGTTGCGCTCAGCTTGCTGTTGCCAATCGTTTATCAGGAATTGCACCGTCTGGCCCAGAGTTATTTGCGCCGCGAACGTCCCGGCCACACGCTGCAACCCACGGCGTTGATTCACGAAGCGTATCTGCGTCTGGTCAAGCAGGATGCTCCCGAATGGCAAAGCCGCAGTCATTTTTTCGGAGTGGCGGCGCGGTTGATGCGCCAAATTCTGGTCGAACATGCGCGTGCGCACGCAGCGGAAAAACGCGGTGGTGGCGCGGCGGAATTGCCGCTGGATGATGCGTGGCAGTATTCCAGCGAAAAAGCAGCGGAATTGGTGGCGCTGGATGATGCCTTGATCGCGTTGGCGAATTTGGACGAACGAAAAGTGCGCATCATCGAATTGCGTTATTTCGGCGGTATGAGTTTGGAAGAAACCGCCACGGCATTGAATCTTTCGATTGCCACCATCACACACGAAACGCGGTTGGCGCGCGCCTGGTTGCACAGAGAAATAAACCGGAGTTGATGTCCCCGAAACAAAGGTTGTCTGATGAATCCCGAACGATGGCGTCGCATAGACGAGCTTTTCCGTACTTTGGCAGATCGTCCACCCGCCGAACGTGAGGCGCTGCTGACCCGTGTTTGTGGCCAAGATGAAGACCTGCGCCGTGAGGTGCTGGAATTATTGGCTCACGAACCTCCTGAAGCCTTTCTTTCCGATCCTATCAAATACGCAGCACTGGCTGTAACCGACGAACCCGCAGACGAATTGTTGGGGCGGCGTATAGGGCCTTATCGCTTAACCCGCTTGATTGGGCGAGGCGGTATGGGAACAGTTTACCAAGCCGTGCGCGATGATGATCAGTTTCAACAGCAGGTCGCGCTCAAACTCATCAAACGCGGCATGGACACCGATTTCGTGCGCGAACGGTTTTTACGCGAGCGGCAAATTCTGGCTTCGCTGGATCATCCGCACATTGCGCGGCTCTTCGACGGCGGCACAACGCCGGACGGATTGCCGTATTTCGTCATGGAATTGGTGGAGGGATCGCCAATCACCAAGTATTGCCACGACCGCCGGCTTCCACTCGACGCCAAGTTGAGACTGTTTCGCGACGTCTGTTCCGCCGTGCAACACGCGCATCAAAAGCTGGTCGTTCACCGCGATTTGAAGCCCAGCAACATTCTGGTGACGACGGACGGAACGCCGAAGCTGCTGGATTTCGGCATTGCCAAACTGCTGTCGCCCGATCCGGGCGAAGCGGTCACGCGCACGGAAACAGCAGTGCGGTTGATGACTCCTGATTATGCCAGCCCGGAACAGGTGCGCGGCGGTACGATTACGACGGCAACGGACGTGTATTCGCTCGGAATCGTGCTTTACGAACTGTTGGCCGGGATCAAGCCGTTTGAGTTCAACACGTATGAGCCATTGGAAATCGAGCGCGCAATTTGCGAAACCGAAGCCCAACGTCCAAGTGAGTTGGCAATCCGACAGACGCATGCGCCAACAAAGCTGGCTCGAATGTTGTCCGGTGATCTGGACAACATTGTTCTGATGGCATTGCGGAAAGAGCCAGAGCGACGCTACCAGTCAGTTGAGCAGTTTTCTGAAGACATACGGCGATATCTGACCGGGTTGCCCATCCTGGCTCGTCCGGACACGTTTGTGTATCGAGCGGGCAAGTTTGTGCGTCGTCATCAGGTCGCGGTTTTGGCGGCCTTCTTGGTGATGCTCAGTTTGCTGGGGGGAATCGTCGCCACTGGTTATGCCGCACATCAAGCCCGTGCCGAAAGCGAACGCGCCAATCAGGCGGCTGCGGCGGCAGAGGCGGTGACTCAATCTCTGGCTTCTATTTTTGAAGCTGCCGATCCGGGCAGGGCGAAAGGCAATGCCATCACCGCCAAAGAACTGCTTGATCAGGGAGCGGAAAAAGTCGC